>JAKSCY010000527.1 GCA_022360355.1 Chlorobiales bacterium | reverse complement strand
TCCGGTTTCTTCGGCTGCGCTTTCTCGCTCTTTGAACGAGTCGGAACTGCGGCCGCTGTGCCCGAGTCGGGTTTTTTCCGCACGAAACTCACTTTCTCCCACTTCTTGGTATCAGGAACATAGGAGTAGACCACAACGGAATCGCCTTCACGGCATTTGACCCACCATTCGTCAAATTCCGGACGGTAGGTCACATCCATGATGGTACCGGTTGTAGGCACTTTGAAGATCTTATCGGTGCGACCGGCGGCCGCGTCTTCTGCAATCAAATGCACGGGTGCGGTGTATGCGGCCGATAGCAGCACGACCAGGACTACGATGCTTCTAATCATCATGAATATCTCCAGCCCTTTCTTCAGTTCACCGTTATCAGTCGGCGGAACTACAGGAAGTGGGACAGGCGTCCCGACTGTCAATCGTTCGGAATATAGCGCAATCGCTACGATTTGAACGTCTCTACAAGAATTGAAGACAGAGGGCGGCTATGAAGATTTCGTTACTTGATCGCCTTCCCCCACACGGCATAAATGGGATCGCTCGGAATTCCCATTTCGTAATACTTGTCGTCCTCCGGCCTGGGCTTGCCTTTGCTCTCGAAGTCACCGCTTACGACGAAACGATCAGACTTGGCGTAGTAGCCTTCAACGAGGTTCACGCGTTCAGATTCATCGGTTCCCTTCCATATGTTGACGGATTTCGGCGGGAACATCCTGTTGGAGAAGGTCGTTATGAACAGTCCGCCCGTCTTGAGGACTCGTGCTACTTCCCGAAAAAGCTCTATAGGATGTGTGACATACTGCACGGAAATAGTCAAAAGCACTGCGTCAAAGCTATCATCCTCCAGAGGGAGACGGACCTCGCCGTTAATGTCATGAATCACCTTGTCCGTCAGCGCGGCGTTGGCGTCCAGTTCTTCCTGATTGAGTCCTATTCCGGTAACCGCTATCGGATTCAGCTTACCGGGGAGGTGAGAATTCGGACCTGCCATCAAATCGAGAATTCGGGACCCTTCAGGAATTAGTCTGCCGAAGAGGTCTTCCACCGTCGAAAGTGCCAGAGAGTCCATGTGATCGATCTGCCTTGGTTTTTCGTAGAATTCGGCGT
>JAKSCY010000324.1 GCA_022360355.1 Chlorobiales bacterium | reverse complement strand
ACATGGAATTTCACCAGAAAAGTTTTACGCTAACAGATATGGTATCCGGAACCGTTTACCCGGTGACCGGCCACAGACTTCAACTTGAAACGGAACCGGGGCAGTGCCTTCTATTCGAGGTGCCAGCATAGCCTCAGATACAGAATTTCATTTACTATTCCTATAAAATAAAGCAACAAACACTATGTCTATTCTTGTCGTTGGTTCCTTGGCCTTTGATGACATCGAAACGCCTTTCGGTCTTTCGACCGACACGCTTGGCGGCTCATCAACCTACATTGCTTTGTCAAGCAGTTATTTTTGTGATGAAATCAAACTTGTCGGCGTCGTAGGCAATGACTTTGAAGACAGTCATTTCCGTCTGCTTCACAACAATGGTATCGATACCAAAGGTATACAGGTCATCGAAAACGGGAAAACGTTCCGCTGGAGCGGACGCTATCATTATGACATGAATACAAGGGACACCCTCGACACACAGCTTAATGTGTTTGCCGACTTCGATCCGCATATTCCTTCACAGTACCGTGAAGCAAAATATGTCTGTCTGGGCAACATCGATCCCGAGCTTCAGATGAAGGTACTTGACCAGGTTTCAGACCCTGAACTTGTGATCCTTGACACGATGAATTTCTGGATAGAAGGTAAACCCGAAGAGCTGAAAAAAACGCTTGAAAGGGTCGATATTTTCATTCTCAACGACAGCGAGGCGCGATTGCTGAGCGGCGATCCAAACCTTGTAAAATCGGCAAGGCTCATCAGGAACATGGGTCCGAAAACTCTCATCATTAAAAAGGGAGAACACGGCGCCCTGCTTTTTACCGATGACGGTATCTTTATTGCTCCTGCCTATCCCCTTGAAGCGATTTACGACCCGACAGGCGCCGGGGATACATTTGCCGGCGGTTTCCTGGGCCACCTTGCAAGAGCCGATGAAATCAACGACACCGAACTTCGAAAAGCAGTTCTCTACGGAAGCGCTATGGCCAGCTTCTGTGTCGAGAAGTTTGGAACGGAAAAACTTGCCAACCTGGAGTTTCTTGAAATAGAAGACCGCTACCAGAGTTTTCTTGACCTTTCCAAAATCAGCGAGTGATTGTTTTTTACCAAACCGGTCACGACTCACAAATATGGAGCAGCTTACAAACCTTGATTT
>JAKSCY010000598.1 GCA_022360355.1 Chlorobiales bacterium | reverse complement strand
CGAAGGAAGGAAAAGAGCTTCCTCGATATTATGCATCGTTATTGCAGCCACAAACAACAATGCGCAAGTTCTGAAACTCAACTTTGACATGGCTGTTCTTGTCAGGATGAGAGAGTATTATTGATGATATTTTCATTATGCTTATTGTCCAATATCTAATTCAACCTCATAACGACAGGGATAAGCGGACCGCCTTAGCGGGTAGGCTTGATCCTTTTGTTCGGTGTTCCTTTATCCTAATTTCTTGGTCATTCGACAGAACTTCAATGCTCGTATGGGCAAACGCTTGGGCCACTGTGATTCGACGTTCATTCCGCGGTTTGAGTAGAATCTACGTGCACCTTCGTTCTTGGCAGAAACATCCAGGGCCAGCCGAGTCGATCCGCTCGTTCTAGCCCGTTCCTCCATAAAGTCCATCAGGGCTGAACCGACACCTCCACCATGCAGTTCCTTACTAACTGCGATAGCTTGTATATAGAAATCCTCATCGCCTGTTGAGTCGATAATTCGCATGAGAGGGGCAAAGAGAACCAACACTATCCTCATCTGCAAATTGCCTCTGCCCGCAGCCTCTTTTAAAGGTCGACGTGATGAAGCCCGATGCTGCTTGGCGGTGTAACCTGAAACCATTCCAACTATAGCACCTTCGTGCTCCGCAAAAGTCACGTTCTGGTGAGACAGATCATGGGACGGCTGAAGAAATGCTGTCGCGATTACATGCTCGACGCGACGACCGATCATAAAACGGAAGAATCCCTCAGCCGCCTCGTCGAGATAGCGGGCAAAGATTAGGCCTTCATCCAAGGTGGGTTTGGCGGCCCGCAAGACTATTGAATCCCGGTCCATATGTTTCCTCAGCCAAACGTATTGCTCACGGGGCGCGGCTTTTGGTGCTCCTGTGCAGCAACTTGTTGGGAGTCTCTCGCTCTTATTGTATGAATCCCTTCAGCGGATTGTAAATAATCCCAGGCTGGATCTTCAGTTTCCTTGCGAAATATGTATTTGCTTCCATGATTAAAGTCCATACTTTTCTGCACTCAATAATCAGATATCAAAAACTTGTCGGGTTTTTAAAGTTTTTGTCAAGAAAACTCCCTTCAATATTATTTGCCATCTCAATAAATCGATTTGAAGGAACTGAAAATGATACCATATCTTCAGGAATAAAGTTTCTGACCATCGTATCCATTAGCCCAACAACACTTTTTGGTTTTTCTTGAATTTTTTCATGATAAGGAATCCCAAAAACAGACTGACAACCTGAAGCATCAGGAATCAATACATTATCCAAACTTGTGACCCTGTCGTAACTTGATAGGGTTACGAGTTTTGCCAAGTTGGTGAGATCTGCCGGGAAAAGATTTACAACCTCAACCTCCATGCTATTATCAATATTTTCGAGTTTTTCCATATATAAGTATTGGCCTTTTGGCGGATTGATAAGCGTCACCGCCTCCCTGGTATATGCTTTGGAAAGTTCCAAATCTTTTTTAAACCGTTCTATTTCCGCAAGAAATACGCCTCCATCATCTTCAAGCTCAGAAAAGCCAAAATATTCTGCAGGTCCGGTGCAGGCATTTCCATGATCTCCTGAAAACCTAATTCTTTTCCCCTTGTTAACGACCAGCTTCAAGTACATGAACATACAAACCCACTTATCCTTTTTAAAGACAAATGAATTTTCAAATTCCTTAGAAGAAAAATACCAGCCAACAGCAGGATAATTGAAGGACAACACTTCTGTAAATTTCCTTAGACTTTCTTTTACCTGCTCTGACTTCATTATTTTCTCCATACAATTGGTTGTAAATCCGAGTTAGAATCTTCAGGCTTCCAACGCCAACATCAGCTGCGGCCCACGCTGTATCCTGAGTGAAACAGTAAAACTAGCCTGACCATTGGGCAAAGTGTAAACCCAAAACTGCAGGGACCGTCAGTTGAATGTGCTTGTTAGACATCATTGGTATTCACATTAAGCAAATCAACAATTTCGGATTTCACAAAAAGAATAAATTTTGCCGTCTGGTCCGCACGCGAGGCAAGATGGTCCTCGCCGTAACCAAGATAGGCTTGCCAAGCCTCAAACAATATCGACTGATGTTCGACGGGCAAACGCTCCATCAACCAGTCGGCAGCGATGTCCTTAGGCGTAATCTTTCCTGTTACAGCGCTGTGCCATATGCGGGCCAATGTGAGTACCACATTCCGCTCATCGCCTGCCCAGTCCGGAGGTGACTCCCACTGCTTCAGGGTGTCGGCGAGCGCCCTAAAAAAATCACCTTTAGGCACCGGGTCGAAAAACTTTTCGGCTGCCGGGCCCGTCAAGGGGAAACTGTGCTGCCTTGCATTCATCAAGAGGAGTGCCAGATCAGAATCCATGACAGCGGGCTCGAAGATACCTGCAAGAATATCTTTCCGCAGCCATTCCCCGAACTGCAGTTCTCGTCTGGCCGGATAACGCCAAGGTACTACCTCAGTCTGTACAACAACGGTGATCTCCAGAGCTCGAAGTGCCTCGCTTCTGCCGGGTGGCGCCGAGACCTTCAGCAAATCAAGCAAAAGAGCCTGTCGGGTAGTTTCATCAGGCCGTGCATCCATGGTAACCAGCAAATCAATGTCGCTATACGGCTTCAGACCTCCATCAACCGCGGAACCGTACAAATGTATTGCCTGTAGTGCCGATGCCAGGTG
>JAKSCY010000502.1 GCA_022360355.1 Chlorobiales bacterium | reverse complement strand
GGGATAAAAGTTTCGTCCGGCCCGCTCCTCGATAAGCCCGGAAACCTTGCGGGTATCCTGACAAGTCTCAATAAGGGTGATGTGCTGTTTATAGACGAGATTCACAGGTTGACGCCGGCTGTTGAAGAGTATCTCTATTCCGCCATGGAGGATTTCCGTATAGATATCCTTCTGGAGAGCGGTCCTTCGGCGCGTGCCGTACAGTTGAAACTGGAGCCCTTTACGCTTGTCGGTGCAACAACCAGAGCAGGAATGTTGACCTCGCCTCTTCGTGCCCGGTTCGGTATATCGAGCCGCCTCGATTACTACTCCGCTGAAATTCTCGAGCGGATTATCGTTCGGACAGCGACAATACTCGGTGTTGCTATCGAAGGCAATGCCGCTGCTGAAATTGCAAGGCGTTCCCGGGGCACTCCCCGCATTGCAAATCGCCTGCTCAAACGGGCACGTGACTTTGCCCAGGTTGCCGATGCTTCCGTCATTTCGACCGAAACGGCAAAAAAGACGCTTGCAGCACTTGAAATCGATGATGACGGTCTTGATGACATGGATAAGAAAATCATGCTGGCTCTCATTGAAAAATTCAATGGCGGTCCTGTCGGAATATCTTCTCTCGCAGTTTCCGTAGGGGAGGAGCAGGATACGATAGAGGAGGTTTATGAACCTTACCTTATCCAGGCCGGCTTTGTTGCGCGGACTCCAAGAGGACGGGTGGCAACAAAAAATGCTTATCTGAAGTTTACCGGTTCACTTCCCGGTTCGAAAGGCGAGGGCCCTTTGTTTCAGCCAGGTAAGTAGCAGGACTTTTGAATTATGACTTGTTTTTTCCGCAAAACACTCTTCCGGGCCTGATGCCATGAATGAGCTGATCCGTTTCTCTCTGCTTTTGGTTTTTCTGGCGGGATTCATCTTGGCCGGTTGTACGGCAAGTGTGCCTGCAGGAAAACGCTCCGGTGTTCCTCCAGATTCTCTCGCTGAAGCATCAAGAGAGCTTTTCGTGCAGGGCGCTTTATCCGCGGTTGAAGGCGATTATGCAAAAGCTATAACACAATACCGGAAGGTGCTTGTTGCAGAACCGGAAAATGCGGCTGTCCATTTTTCTCTTTCCAAAGCTTTCGTTGCGGTGACAGAGCCGGATTCTGCAAAATACCACGCAGAAAAAGCTGTGCTGTACAATCCGTCAAACAGGTTTTACCGTCAGTTGCTGGCGGGGATCTATTTTGATATGAAAAATTTTCGTGAAGCAGCATTGCAGTTTGAACAGCTTACAGACAGCGAGCCTTCAGACACACGGAACTTCTTTTATCTCGCACATGCATACCTTGCTGACGAAAGGTATGAAGAGGCTCTCAACTCTTTTGCCCGTATCCTGCAACTCGATCCTTCGAACGAAAGTGCTCAGGTGCAGTCACTGTGGCTTGAGCTCAAATTGAAACGGTACGGCGAGGCGATACTCAGCCTGGAGGGCATGATGGAGCAAAGCGGCGGGAATGATAAAATGCAACTGACACTTGGGGAACTGTATTTTCAGTCGGGCAAGACTGACAAAGCTCTGGAGATATTCAGGAAAATGGTAAACGAAAAGCCCTTGTTTATTCCTGCCTGGGTGGCGCTTTTTGAAACACACATCGAGCAGGGTAAGCCGGAGCTTTTTCTGAAAGAACTGAGACGCTTTTATGCTATCGACGATATTGATTTTCCCTTGAAAACAGAACTTGCAAAACTGTTTATGCTCAGGGTCGAGAAAGATGACTCCTATAGTGAACCTGTCAGTATAATGGTGGAGGAACTGGTGGCATTTTACCCGGAGGAAGCATCCGTTTATGTTCTCAGGGGGATGGCGCTACGTGTTCAGAAACAATTCAGGAAGGCAGGGGAGGATTTTCAGAAAGCTCTGGAGATCGACCCTCAAAATATCTTTGCGTGGGAAGAATTTGCTTCTGCCTATATGTCGCAGAATCAGTACCATCAGGTTGTTTATACTGTTTCACAAGCGAAAAAAAGCACCGGCCGTTCATCATTGCGCCTCGAAGTTTTCGAGGGGTACGCTCAGTTTCGTTTACAGGCCTACCGGAGGTCGGCTGAAGTGCTTGAGAATGCGCTGGCCTATGAAAAACATGAAAGTCCTGCATGGTTGCTTGTTCAGGCATACATAACGCGTGCGATGGCCTATGACCGACTGCGTGAGCAGCTCAAAAGCATAAGTGCTTACAGAGATGTTCTCAGGATTGATCCGGAAAATGCCCTGGCTTTGAACAACCTTGCATACCTCTACGCAGAGAGGGGAGAAAGTCTCGATGAAGCTATGGAGTATGCGGCAAAGGCGGTGGATGCCGAGCCTGATAATCCGGTTTTTCTCGACACGCTGGGGTGGCTGTACTATAAGACCGGTAATTATCAGAAAGCCCGTGAGATCATCGAAAAAGCGCTTGCCGGGAAACCCGATGAACCTGAGATCTACGAACATCTTGCGGAAATCTACAGTACGCTTGGCGATGAAGTCAAGGCGAAGGAATATATGGAGAAAGCCCGGGAACTGAGAAGCGAAGAGTGAAAATATAGGTCAAAAGTCAAAAGGAAAAAGTCAAAAACAACAGGACCGAGAAAGGCCAGTTGATAGTTAAGCATAAAAAAGGGTGCCTCGGGATAATTGAGGCACCCTTTTGATTTTCAGGCTTAACTAGGTTATACAGGCTATTCCCCGCCGAATGTTCTTGCCGCAAGATACTCGTACGTGGCGTAACGCTCTTCAACTTCCTGCTGAATTTCCTTGAAATACGTTTTTGCCAGTTCAGGATGGCTTTTCTTGAGCATCCGGAAACGGTTTTCCGTATTGAGAAACTGCTCGACAGGAATCTTCGGCTTTTTCGAATCGAGAATTAACGGATTCTTACCTTCTTTCCTTCTTTCGGGGTTGTAGCGATACAACAGCCAGTGCCCGGAATCGACGGCAAGCTTCTGCTGTTCCATACCTGTCGCCATGTTGATTCCATGGGCAATGCAGTGTGAGTAAGCTATGATGATCGACGGTCCGTCATACGCCTCGGCCTCGATGAACGCTTTCAGCGTCTGTTCGTCCCTGGAACCCATCGCGACACTTGCCACATAGGCGTTGCCGTACGTCATGGAAATCATGCCCAGGTCTTTTTTGGTCATCGGTCTTCCAGCAGCAGCGAATTTCGCGACCGCAGCTTTCGGCGTTGCTTTCGATGCCTGTCCACCGGTGTTCGAGTAAACTTCGGTGTCGAGCACAATCAGGTTGACGTTCTGGCCGCTCGCGGTGATATGGTCTACCCCGCTGTACCCGATATCGTAGGCCCAGCCGTCGCCACCGATGCCCCAGACGCTTTTTTTGGCCAGCATGTCGGCGATTGGCATAAGATTTTTAGCTTCGACCCGGTCGATGCTTTCGAGTTTTTCCTTGAGAATTGCAATTCTCTCACGCTGCTCGAATATATCCGGCTCGGAATTCTGCTTTGCCTCGATAATCTCTTTTGCCAGGGTTTCGCCAATTTCTGAAGAGAGTGTTCTGACAAGTTCTTCAGCATATTCTTTCTGTTTGTCGATCGAGATTCTGAAACCCATTGCAAATTCTGCGGTATCTTCAAACAGCGAGTTCGACCAGGTTGGTCCGCGACCTTCCTCGTTGGTGCAGAACGGTGTTGTCGGGAGGTTGCCGCCGTAAATCGATGAGCAGCCGGTGGCATTGCCGAGCACAAGGCGGTCACCGAAGAGCTGGCTCATCAGCTTGACGTACTGTGTTTCGCCGCAGCCCGCACAGGCGCCGGAGAACTCAAAGAGAGGACGCTGGAGCTGCTGCTCCTTGACCAGTTTGAGGTTGATTTTCGAGCGATCGTATTCCGGAATACTGAGGAAATGTTCCCAGTTTTCTCTTTCAGGTTTACGCAATGGCAATTGAAGCCCCATGTTGAGCGCATGCCTTTCGGGATTCTTCTTGTCTTTGCCCGGACAGATGTTGACACATATTTCACAGCCGGTACAGTCTTCGACAGAAACCTGAATGGTGTATTTCTGGCCCGCCCAGTTCTTTGCCTTCGCGTCTGTATGCTTGAAGGTTGCAGGTGCATTTTCGAGATGTTCCGGATCATACACTTTCGAGCGGATCACCGAGTGCGGACACATCATTGCGCACTTGCCGCACTGGATACAGACATCCTCTTCCCATACAGGTACCTTTTCGGCCAGGTTACGTTTTTCGTATTTCGCCGTACTGACCGGAAACGTGCCGTCGTCAGGCATCTGGCTTACCGGAACGGAGTCTCCTTCGCCCAGAATGATTGTTGCAAGCGTGTTGCAGACAAATTCCGGGGCATCTCCCGATATCGGCGGGCGCATCTGAATGGTACTGTCAGCAGTGGTACCGATGGTGACTTCG
>JAKSCY010000141.1 GCA_022360355.1 Chlorobiales bacterium | reverse complement strand
TTCGGGTCCTTCTTTTCCTCTGCTGATTTTTTGTTTGTGTTTGTTTCACTTCCTTCAGCAACAGCAACTGTTGACATGCTGATGATAACTGCGAAAACCAAAGAAAGGCACAATAGTGTTTTTACCATGCTTCTCATACAACTCTCCTCAAATAATCATGCAAGAATGTTGATTTTCCTCGTGGAAAATACTTTCAAATTGACGGGGTGAATCTGCCTTGTAATTGTTAATTTTTGATAAAGAAAAGTTAAATCTTCATATCACAGTGAATTAACACGACCCGGGTCGGCGAGTCACTTTATTCGAAATCAACTTTGTAGGGAATACTTATCCGGAAAACGGAACCGCTGCCCGGAGTACTTTCTACTTCGACTTTTCCCTCGTGAGAATTGACAATACTTTGAACAATTGCCAGTCCAAGACCGGTGCCACCGTTTTCGGGTGTATGGGCATCCTTTATTCTATAAAATCTCTCAAAAACACGTTCCAGTTCAGATGAATCAATTCCTCTTCCTGAATCGTGTACCTCTATTATCACGTTCCGGCCTTCTCTAAAGGCCTTGATGCGAACAGTTCCGCCACTTTCCGTGTATTTAATGGCATTGTCCAACAGGTTATCAACAATCTGCATAATCGAATGACTGTCGCACACGACATTGAGAAGATCTTCGGAATGTTCGCAAATGAACTCGATATCTTTCAGCTTCGCTCTCTGTTTCAAAGCGTTAAAAGACTCTTCGATTATCGGCCGTATATCATGTGTCTCATTGAAAGAGATATCTTCTCTACTTTCTATTCGCGAAAGCTCCAACAGATCTGAAGAAAGGTTTGTCAATCGATCCGCTTGGTTTATCACGCGTTTCAGAAACGAGACCGATTTTTCCTGATCGATTCCTTTATTATCTATCAGTGTCTCGGCGATGCCTCTTATTGCGGTGAGCGGCGTTTTGAATTCGTGAGCAACATTTGTTATTAAATCCGCTCTCATGTCTACCAGTTTTCTCAGGGTGGTAATATCCTGCAGAATAAACACTGCACCAACATCACTGTCTCCATCCAGCACTATTTGCTTGCTGTAAAGCTTTATGAAGATGTCGCCCGTTTCGTCGATGATTTTCACTTCTTCAAATTCTTCTTTTCGATCCGCTTTCAACATTCCTCTCATCGCAACACTGA
>JAKSCY010000390.1 GCA_022360355.1 Chlorobiales bacterium | reverse complement strand
TCGGTCATACTGACCATAATCGTTTTCCGTCCGGGAAAATGTCCTGCCGTAACAGTACGGATAGCCCAGCCTGTCAATCAACCCGCCTGCTCCGCCTGCATAATCAAAAACCCGGTTTCCGGTGCGCCGTGCCGGCAAAGAGAGAACTTTCGGCTGAAGCGCCGCGATTGTACCATCGGCCTCGGCTGTATTTACAATAAAATCAAGCCATGATGGATCATCAACAGCGGTATCGTCATTCATGAAAACCACGTACTCTGCAAGCGAAGAAAAAAGACCGCTGTTGCAGCCTCCGGCATAACCCCTGTTGGACGGCAGTGAAAGAACCCTAAGCTTTTCGAACCTTTTTGCAAGGCTCGACAGGGCGGGCTCTTCCCCGCTACCATTATCGACAACACAGATACGCATTGCCTCGTAAGAGGTTTTTGCAAGAGAATCAAGGCATTGCTCCAGCATGGTAATCCCCCTGAAGTGTGGAATGATGATCTCAACAGAGGATTTTTGCTGCGCCACGTTTAACCGTTAGTATGTTAGTCGTTCCTCAACGCCTTCCAGAATTCAGAAGCCATATCAGCCGCTTCTTCAGGGGTCGATGCATCCCGAACTGCCTGCAACAGAGCGGTACCGACAACAGCGCCGTCGGAAAGGCTCCACATTTTTTCCACACGTTCCCGGTCCTTGATGCCAAAACCGACGACGAACTTCTTTTGAGTATTCTCCCTGACCCGGTGCAAATAGGTTTCAATATCAGCGTCACGCCTGGCGTCAACCAGCTTGCCTGTGCCGGTCGTCGCATTGACCGCAAAACAGTAGGAAAAATCAGTAGACAACCCGTCGATCATCCTGATGCGTTCGGAAGGGGTAACAGGAGAAATAAAAAAGACAACGGAAAGCCCAAATCCCTGGGCTCTGGAAAGAAAACTTTCCGCTTCCTCAGGAGGCAGATCAGGAATGAGCAGCCCGTCCACCCCGGCTTCAGAAGCATCGTTCAGAAAGCAGTCTCCACCATAAGCCATCAGGGGGCTGCAGTATCCCATAAGCAGAATCGGAACGGTTATCTTTTCACATCCTTCTCCCGCCCTTGCTTTTCTGACCGAATCAAGAATACCCGCGATATGAGTACCGTTTTTAATCGCCACCTGGGCAGCTTCCTGTATCACAGACCCGTCACCTATGGGGTCGGAATAAGGTATGCCAAGCTCAATGATGTCCGCCCTGCTCCTCTGCAGTGCTTCAAGAACAGGCAGCGTCGATCCGGGAACCGGATATTCGGGCATATAGTATGCTATGAGAAGCTTTCTTTGCTCCTGCATTAACTGTGAAATCCTGTTTTGCTCCATGAGTGAACTGCAACTGATTATCCTAAGACAAGTTTTGGAATGACGAAAATATCAAGCAGCATGGAAACCATGGTCATCGTATGAAGCAGAACACTGCCCCATACATTTTTGCTTTTCAGTACAATATATCCCCCGACAATACCTATAGGAAACGCCATCATGGCCATCAAAGCACGCTCAAACATACCGACCGGCGCAACGGCAAAATGATTGATCGTATAAAAAATCGCCGTAAGAAATACCGTAAGGTGACCATTGATACCCCTCTGAATCATCGAGGAAAACATGATGCCCCGCCACAGGAACTCTTCAGCAAGAATAAGTACGGGGAAAGCATACATCAGCGACCTGCCGACAAGCAGTATCTCCATTTCAGCCATGGGAGTCCCGCCGTTTTTGTAATACATAACCGTATTCATGATATCCATCAGAAAAAGGACAGTACCTGCTATTACTCCCCAAAAAAGTGATTTTTTCAGGTTTCCTCCCGCAAGGAACATCTTTTGCCAGTCACCGTACACATTTCCCCTGTACAAAACGATTCCTATAGAGCCAAACAGGTAGAGAAAAAGTGCGGGCCACTCCATGAAAGGCGTAAAATGCCCGACAAGACCTGTAACCCAGATGAGTGCCATCAACCCGAAGGAGAGCTTCAACCTTTCTTCGTCACCTGCGGTTACGGCAGGCAGCGTCTTTACTGATTTCATTTGCCTGTGATGATTTTATGGAGTTTAACAAAAAGAGTTAAATATAGTTGGGCCGCTTTTCATAATCAATCGGGTCGGGCATCCCGACCTGCTGAAAAGCTCTGAGTCTGCGAGCGCAACTGTCACAGACACCGCATGCGCTACCCTCACTTTTGTAACATGACCAGCTATGAAAAAACGGGACATCGAGTTCAAGACCTTTTCTGACAATCCCGGATTTCTGCAGCTCTATCAGCGGCGTCTGTATTTCAATTGTTGTTTCAGGCCTTGTCCCAAGCTCGATAACCTTGTTGAAAGCATCATAAAACACTTTTCGACAGTCAGGATATCCGGAAGTATCCTCTTCGACCGCACCGATGAATATTTTGTTTGCCCCGATAACCTCCGACCAACTTACAGCCATGGAAAGGAAACTCGCATTTCGAAACGGCACATAACTCGAAGGCACTTCCGAAGCCAGCAGGTTTGCCTGCTCTACCGGGATGGAGCTGTCGGTCAGCGACGATCCTCCTATATGCGCAAGAAAAGACGCATCAACCTCCAGTCTCTGTTTAATATTGTAATGGCTGCATATTTTCCTGAATGCTGCCAGTTCCTTCTGCCACGTGCGCTGACCGTAATTAACATGCATTGCAGCAACATCATACCCCAGGAAATCCGCCTGGGCTGTTACAACAAGACTGTCCATTCCACCGCTTATCAACACTACGGCTCTCATTGTTTCTCCAACTTCGGGTTGATTAATGGTACACTCCCCATCTCACACTTCCTGCAGCCGGCTATCTTCTCCCGCTTACAAATGCAGTTACGCCGAGTCCAGGTATAGACCAAAGTAGGAATTTTCCCCATAAAAAAAGCTGTCCCGATCAACACCGGGACAGCTTTCAGTAACACACTCCAGCGGCACTCTTACATCATGCCACCCATACCGCCCATGCCACCTGGAGGCATAGCCGGCATATCGGGCGCATCTTCCTTGATATCAGTAATGGCGGCTTCAGTGGTCAGGAGAATTCCTGCAACCGAAGCTGCATTTTCAAGAGCTGTTCTTGTTACCTTGGTGGGATCGACAACCCCTGCTTCCGTCATCTTCTCATACTCCTCTGTTCTGGCGTTGAAACCAAAGTCGCCTTCTCCCTGCTTTACCTTCTCGACAACAACTGCTCCATCAGTTGTTCCGGTGTTTGCAACGATCTGACGCAAAGGTTCTTCAAGAGCACGGCGAACGATTTCCACGCCGGTTTTTTGGTCTTCATTCTCCGGCTGTACATTATCCAGACCTTTTGCAGCGCGAATCAGGGCAACACCGCCGCCTGCGACAATACCTTCCTGAACAGCAGCACGTGTGGCGTGAAGAGCATCTTCAACACGAGCCTTTTTCTCTTTCATCTCAACCTCGGTTGAAGCACCAATGTTGATAACCGCAACACCGCCCGAAAGCTTCGCAAGACGCTCCTGAAGCTTTTCAGTGTCATAGTCCGAAGTCGACGAATCAATCTGATTTTTGATTTCGTTGATACGGGCCTTGATGTCGTCAGCCTGTCCCTTACCCTCAACAATGGTTGTGTTGTCTTTATCAACCGTGACAGTTGCAGCCTGACCCAGGTAAGAGATTGTTGCGTTTTCGAGTTTATAGCCTTTTTCCTCCGATATAACGGTTCCGCCGGTAAGAATAGCGATATCCTCCAGCATGGCTTTACGACGATCGCCGAATCCCGGGGCTTTAACGGCACATACCTTAAGAGTACCACGAAGCTTGTTGACAACGAGAGTGGCAAGCGCTTCACCTTCGATATCCTCTGATATAATCATCAGTGGGCGACCCGACTGTGCAGTCTTCTCAAGTATCGGCAGAAGATCCTTCATGTTGCTGATCTTCTTGTCGTGAATGAGAATATAAGGGTCTTCAAGCTCGGCATCCATCTTCTCGGAATTGGTCACAAAGTAGGGAGAAAGATAACCGCGGTCAAACTGCATACCTTCTACGACTTTCAATTCGGTATCCATACCCTTGGCTTCTTCGACGGTAATAACACCGTCTTTACCGACCTTTTCCATCGCATCGGCAATGAGTTGACCGATTTCGGGATCATTGTTGGCAGAAATGGTTCCAACCTGGGCAATTTCCTTTTTACCCGAGATATCGCTGCTGATACTTCTCAGCTCACCGATAACTCCTCTGACAGCCTTGTCTATACCTCTTTTGAGATCAATCGGGCGTGCACCTGCCGCAACGTTCTTCAACCCTTCACGGTAGATCGCCTGAGCAAGAACAGTTGCTGTCGTTGTACCATCACCAGCGACATCACTTGTTTTTGAAGATACTTCACGAACCATCTGGGCTCCCATGTTTTCAAAGGAATCCTCAAGTTCAATCTCTTTTGCAACGGTGACACCGTCTTTCGTTGAGGTCGGTGCACCAAATTTCTTGTCGATGAGGACATTTCGACCGGCCGGGCCGAGTGTAACCTTTACGGCATCTGCGAGTTTATCGACGCCAACTTTGAGCTTTGCTCTGGCCGATGCGTCAAAGAGAATATCTTTTGCAGTCATTGTTTAACGTTCCTCCTGAAAATATTTAAAGAGTATTATTTGAAAAATCAGTCCAGAATGGCAAAGATATCAGACTCACGCATAATGAGATAATCTTCACCTTCCACAGCCACTTCAGTACCTGAATATTTACCATACAGTACTTTATTTCCAACCGCAACCTGCATTTCGAGGACCTGACCGCTGTCGGCAACCTTACCCGGCCCAACAGCAACAACTTCACCATACTGAGGTTTTTCTTTACCGGTATCTGGAATGTAAAGCCCGCCCTTGGTCTTCTCCTCTGCTGGCGCTGGCTTGACGATTACTCGGTCAGCTAAAGGTTTTAAGTTCATCTTTCCTTCGTAAGTTTTAGTTTATAAAATGCGAATCTTCATTTATACTACAGGGATCAACGGCAGACATAATCAGCCGATCATTAGCACTCTATAATGTCGAGTGCTAAAAACAGAACAAATATGAAAAAAAATTTCATCCCTGCCAAATATTTTTCTGCCACGGACGGTGGAACGATGATTTCACTGAACTTGTTGATCTAAGACACGTTATATTAATCGGATCGTGTTCTCATGGATAAAGAAACCCTCTATAGAACAATCGGAAAAATCGCCGTAGAAAAATATGACAGTATCTGTTCGAAACTGAGTGACAATACCTCCACAAGTCAGGATCGCTGCAATGGTGAGCTGCTTTCCGAAATTATAGCCATGGCGAAAAACAGACTCACGGTTGCTGAAAATGAAAAAATCGCCGAGAAAGGCGGAGATGTGTGGCTGGAACGAACCTCGGACTCTCATTTTCCGCATATCAGGCTGCACGGCGGAGCACTTGAAGACGACCCCCCTGAGCACAACTTCGAGAAGTGATGGAATAGTGACGAGAAAAACAATACCTGTATCTTTGCTGACTCTTCACTTGTCACCCCCCCCATCAAGCCAGGGCTTGAGATGTTTTCCGGTAAGTGACCCTGAATCCTCAACTATTGACTCGGGTGTTCCAACCGCCACGACATCCCCCCCTTTGTCTCCTGCTCCCGGCCCCAGATCGATGACCCAGTCTGCCTGTTTGATGATGTCGGGATTGTGCTCGATGATCAACAGGGAATTATTCTGTGCAAGAAGTCGTTCGAAACAGGTAATCAGCTTGAGAATATCATCAAAATGAAGACCTGTAGTCGGCTCATCGAAAATAAAAAGCGTATGCTCTACATCCGCTTTTGCAATAAAATGTGACAGTTTAAGCCGCTGTGCTTCTCCGCCGGACAGTGTACTTGATGACTGCCCAAGACGGATATATCCAAGTCCGACATCATCGAGAACCCCGAGCTTGCGCTGAATGGTTTTTTCATGGGAAAAAAATTCCAGCGCCTCCTGTACGGTAAGATCCAGAACTTCAGCGATGGATAACCCCCTGTAACGAATTTCCAGGGTATCACTTTTATAGCGCTTGCCTTTGCAATCTTCACACACTGCCTCGATATCCGCAAGAAACTGCATTTCAATCTTAACCGTGCCTTCACCCAAACAGGTTTCACAACGCCCTCC
>JAKSCY010000418.1 GCA_022360355.1 Chlorobiales bacterium | reverse complement strand
TGAGGTAATGCCCTCCACCTGGATCGGCCCATCGGGGTCAATCGTTTCGGGGAGCAGGTATTCTTCAACCTGGACGTCCTCCCGATGGGGCAAAATGTTCCACCAGCCGGAAGAAAGGATGTCCTGGCTTTGGCGGAAGGAAGTCACAAAGACGCCTAAAGTGGGCAGCAACCAAAAGAAGCAGATAATAATGAGCAGCCCATTGACCAGGAGGCTCGAACGGCGTTTTTGAGCACTAGAATTGGCGGCCATTAGAACATCCTCCGGTCTTTGTTGAATTCGCGCAGGTTGTTGATGATCACCGGCGTGACGGCGATGAGCAGCACGATGGCGATGGCTGAAGCGCGACCCGTGTTCTGGTAGGTAAAGCGCTGCAGGTAGAACTCGTTGGCGATCACGTTCGTGTCGTTGTTGCCGCCAGTCATCACGCGCACAATATCGAATAATTTGAGGCTGAAGATGACGATGGTGGTGGTGACCGTGATGAGCGTGCCCCTGATATAGGGGATGGTGATGTTGAAGAAGGCCTGGATCTCTGTCGCGCCATCAATGCGGCCCGCTTCAAGCAACTCCGAGGGCACGCCCTTGATGGCTGAAGAAAGCACGACCATCGCAAAACCCGTTTGCAGCCAGACCATGATGACAATCAGGAAGAGGGTGTTCCAGGGTGGGATATTGAGCCAGGGCTGCGACTCACCTCCGAGAGCCAGAACCACGGCATTGAGCAGGCCGATCTCCTCAATACCAATACCCGTGCCGCGGAAGGTGTAAACGAACTTCCAAATCACGCCCGCGCCCACGAAGGAAATCGCCATGGGCATGAAAATGATGGATTTATAAACGGATTCAAAGCGGCTGCGATCCGCCAAAACGGCAATCAGCAGGCCTATGCCAACGCTAAATGAAGTGCCTAACACCATCCAGAGCAAGTTGTTGCGGAAGGTTTCCAGCATGCGGCTGTCGGTGAAGGCAAAGATGTAATTCTCCAGGCCAACCCATTCCGTTGAAATCGCGTCCTGGAAGCTGAGGATCAGCGTGCGCAAGACGGGGACCGCCAGGTACCAGCCCATAATGGCAACGGCAGGCCCGATGAAGACGAAAGGCTGTAGGGTCCGGGTCCAGCGGGCCGGCAGCTGTTCAACGACCCAATTGGAGACGTAGAAGAGCAGGGCCACGCCGCCCACCCCCCAGATGATGGCAACCGTGATGATGACGATTTGGGGCGCGTCGCTATCGCGCAAGAAGAGGAACACCTGCCAAAGAACGAGGAAGGTGACCAGCGGGACAAAGAGGGAAATGAGGATTCTTCCCAGGGTTGAGGTCAGCCAACCCAATGGCCCGGTGCGTTGAGTTTCGGGATTCGCTTGCACGGACGGCCTCCTACGAAGATTTTGTTTTTATTGTAAAGCATGAGAGGAGCAGGAAGGCCTGGCGGCCTCCTGCTCCTCTCTGAATCACATGCTAAAGCGTGTAAAACTTGTTTACTTTAGGTGATTACTCAGCAGGCCAGGAGGCGTCGATCTCAGCTAGAGCAGTGTCTAGATCGGTCGA
>JAKSCY010000618.1 GCA_022360355.1 Chlorobiales bacterium | reverse complement strand
GTTCTACGTTGCAGTAACAAGAGCAAAGCAGAAAGTTTTTCTTTCCTGGGCCAAGAGTCGATACTATTACGGTCAACCCCAGATGTGTATGAAATCCATGTTCATCGATGAGGTTGACAGCGATATTCTTGTTACGGAAGGTGGAAGAAAACAAGAAACGGCAGGTTCTCCCGGAGAGAAACAAACCATTCGTCACTATAACGGCAAAGCTTCTGTACCTTCATCGCTTTCAGGCGGTGGTGAAAAAAGTGACCAGCAGGAGAGATTTCCCGGGTTGGAGTCGGGGATGAGGGTGCATCATGCCATGTTCGGCCCCGGCATTGTTCAGGCTGTTCAGGGGAGCGGCGAGCACCAGAAGGCAAAAATCAAGTTCAGAAATGCCGGTGAGAAAACGCTTATGGTCCAGTATGCCAATCTTACCATTGAATGAAAGCCGGCAATTCACAAGTTGGCAGTCTTCAGTCTGCGGTTGGCAATGAGAGATACCGATTCCGATGGCGAACACCGAAAGAAGAAAGATCGGAAATCGGGGTCACTATCGGGATCGGAATCGAATGTGTTTCTTTACGCAAAACGGAGGTGTGTACAGCTTAAAAACTGTCAACTATTTCAGGACGGGGCAAAGGGATTCTAAGGGAGTGTGTTACGTGCTATGTGTTATGCAGGTTGGATAGCTGGATAGCCAAATGGCTGGTTAGCAAGAGGCAAAAACGCATGGAATGGGAAATAGGTATTTCGCAAGGGGGGCGAAAAATTTTTCGCCTGTACGGTGGTGATAAGATATGTGGCAGTATTTGTAACCGGGATCGGGATAACAGAAAGAAGTGAACATTAAACATTAAACTTGGGATCGATCGCTCAACGTAGCAAAGATTCTGCAGCATGAAAATCCTTTTTGGCGTTCAGGGAACGGGAAACGGTCATATCAGCCGGAGCAGGGAACTGGTAACCAGACTGCGCGATTCGGGGCACGAAGTTGAGGTAATAATCAGCGGACGAAAAGAGGAAGAACTGAAAGAAATCGAGGTTTTTTCTCCTTACAGGGTGTTGAAAGGTCTTACGCTGGTAACCTATCGCGGAAAGATGAACTACATCGAAACCATGTTCCAGCTCGATCTGGGGCGGCTTATGTCGGATGTGTTTACGCTGGATGTAAACGGGGTTGACCTTGTCATTACCGATTTCGAGCCGGTAACCGCTATGGCGGCAAGGATAAAGAATATTCCATCTATGGGGTTCGGTCACCAGTACGCTTTCTGCTATCATGTTCCCATGGCCAGGGGGAACGTGTTTGAGCGCTACACCTTGCTGAACTTTGCTCCGGCACAATACAACGCTGGTCTCCACTGGCATCATTTTAACGAGCCTGTATTTCCTCCTGTAATTCCCCAGAGCCTTTATGATGCCGGGAATGTCAAACCAAAAGAGAACAAGGTGCTTGTCTATCTCCCTTTTGAAGAGGTTGAGGATGTATCCAGACTTCTTGTTCCTTTTGACAATCATGAGTTCTATATATACGGAAAAGTCAGGGACGATCGTGATGATGGTCATCTGCGATACAGAGGGTATTCACGTGAAGGTTTTCTCCGGGACCTTCAGGAGAGTACAGGAGTTGTCTGCAATGCAGGGTTCGAACTGCCGGGTGAGGCATTGCATCTGGGGAAAAAACTGCTTGTGAGACCTCTTGACGGTCAGATTGAACAGGAGTCAAATGCACTGGCGGTCGAAGAGCTTTCACTCGGCATGACCATGCATTCGCTTGATGGAGACGTTCTCAAAGACTGGCTGCTCAAGCCGGACAGAAGTCCCATGGGGTTCAGCAAAACCGTGAACTATATTGCCGAATGGATCACGAAAGGGCAGTGGGATGATTTGCCTGAATATGTTGAGGCTGCGTGGGCGGACTGCCTGATTGATAGTTAAGAATGGTCCGGGGGAAACATGTTGAGGCTTGATGAAGTCGTCCGGGCATATCTTCAGGGCTATTTCCCTATGGCCAACCCGGAAGACGGGAAAGTTTACTGGTGTCAGCCGCACCGGCGGGCGATCATTCCTCTTGACAGCTACCGTGCATCCCGGATTGTCAGAAGTCTGGTCAGAAAGGGGACGTTCGACGTTTGTTTTAACCGCAATTTCGAAAAAGTCATCCGCAGCTGTGCCACTCCACGTCAAGAAGAATCGCAAACATGGATATCAGAAGAGATTATTGCGGTGTACACGGAGCTTCACGAAGAAGGACTTGCGCACAGTGTTGAATGTTACTGCGGGAATGAGCTCGCCGGTGGTTTGTACGGGCTTGCAATTGGAGGGGCTTTTTTCGGCGAGTCCATGTTCTACAACATTTCCAATGCTTCCAAAGTGGCTTTTGATAGCCTGGTAGTTCATCTTAAAAAAAAGGGTTACGAGCTTCTTGACGCTCAGATCATGAATCCCCACCTTGGTCGTCTTGGCGCTGTGGAAGTTGATCATGCAGAGTATATGGAGCTTCTGCGCCATGCGTTGAGGAGAAAGATCCATTTTATATGAAGCTGGAAAATGGTACTTTTAGTGCTCTAAACCTGCCAAAGGGAATTTCGGATTAAAACAGGAGAAAAAATCTATGTTGTCCAGGGATCTCGAAGAGGGTCGGTCACAACCACGGGTAATTATTTATTCCGGCAAAGGGGGAACGGGTAAAACCACTATTTCTTCATCCACGGCTGTTGCTTTGGCGAGAAAAAATAAACGGGTGCTTATCATGTCTTCCGATCCCGCTCATTCACTCTCGGATGTCTTCAACACTCCTATAAGCAGGAACGAACCCCAAAAGATCGAGCAAAATTTGTATGGTCTTGAAGTCGATACCATCCATGAGCTGAAGAAAAACATGTCCGGGTTTCAGAAATTTGTCTCTTCGTCTTACCAGAACCAGGGAATCGACAGCGGCATGGCTTCCGAGCTGACGACACAACCGGGGCTCGATGAAATCTTTGCGTTGAGCAGACTGGTTGACGAGGCACAGTCCGGCAAATGGGATGCCGTTGTGCTTGATACATCTCCAACAGGTAATACGCTCAGACTGCTTGCCTATCCTGAAATTATAATCGGGGGCAACATGGGCAAACAGTTTTTCAAGTTGTACAAAAGTATGTCTTCTCTTGCGCGCCCTATGGGCAAAAACTCAATTCCTGATGAAGAGTTTTTCAATGAGGTCAATGTCCTGCTGAAACAGATGGAGGATATCAATAAATTCATTCTTGGGCCGGAAGTTACTTTTCGGCTTGTTCTCAACCCTGAAAAACTTTCGATTCTCGAAACAAAAAGAGCATACACCTTCGTTCATCTGTACGGGATCAATATTGACGGTATCGTTATCAACAAGATTCTGCCGACATCGAAGACGGTGGGTGAGTATTTCGAGTTCTGGGCAGACCTGCACAGCAAATATCTGATGGAAATCGATAACTCATTCTATCCGACACCGGTTTTTCGCTGTCAGCTGCAGCGTACCGAGCCGATAGGTCCGGACGCGCTCCATGAAGTCAGTAAGCTGGTCTTTGGCGACAAGTCTCCTGACAAGGTTTATTATTCAGGAAAAAATTTCTGGATCGAGTCCAAAGAAAGCGCGCACGGCGAAGAGCATCTTGAAATACTCTGTATTCGTATCCCGTTTCTGAAAGAAGCGGAAAATGTCGAGGTGAAGCGGATGGGTACCGATATTGTTGTAACTGTTGACCGTGCTCAGCGTATCATTACGCTTCCGAGGGCGCTCTACAGTCTGGAAATGGAAAAATATGTCCGGGAGGACGATCTGTTGAGGTTGCTGTTCAGGGAGGTTCCCGTTGATAAGGAAGAGATGGAACTGAACGTGAACAAGAACGTGCTGAACAAGCTTCGCTCGTTGAGGAAAATGAAATTCTAAAGGTTCAGGTCGCTCACGGCAATTAAAAGAGGCGTCCTAAAGCAAGTTTTCTTGGTGATACATTGTGCATTTGGTTGTATTCTTTGTATCTTCTCCTTTTAAAATGTTAATTTTGCAGGTGGTTTTCGCCCCGGATAACTGTTAAAAGAATCAGCTTATAACATGCCTGATAAAGCGCATTACGGTCTTTTGAGAGGAAAGAAAGGGATTGTTTTCGGCCCGCTGGATGAGAGCAGCATCGGCTGGCAGGTTGCTTTGCATGCCTACAGGGAAGGAGCCGAGATAGCAATTTCCAATATAGCTACTGCATTGAGGTTTGGTAACATAAACGAGTTAGCTGAGGTTTGTGGTAATGCTCCTGTTATCATGTGCGACGCGAGCAAGGACGAGGATGTTGATAATGCATTCAGGGAGCTTCAGGAGAAACTGGGTCCCGTTGATTTTATCGTTCATTCGATAGGAATGTCGCAAAACATTCGCAAGCAGGTTCCCTATGAGGAACTGAACTACGAATGGTTTATGAAGACATTGAATGTGTCGGGGATTTCATTGCATCGGCTGGTATCGTATGCCTTGAAAAACAATGTACTGAATGACGGAGGAAGCATTCTGGCATTGTCCTATATCGCTTCCCAGAGAAACTACTGGACCTATTCCGATATGGGGGATGCCAAATCGCTGCTTGAATCGATAGTCAGAAGTTACGGGCCACGCCTTGCACAACGCGGTATCCGCATAAACACGATTTCACAGAGCCCTACGTACACCAAGGCCGGAAGCGGTATTCCAGGTTTTGAAAAGATGCACGAATACAGTGACCTTATGTCTCCGCTTGGTAACGCTTCGGCGGAAGAGTGTGCAGAGTATGCCGTTACCCTGCTGAGTGATCTGACACGAAAGGTGACGATGCAGAATCTCTTTCATGACGGGGGCTACAGCTCCATGGGGGCAACCATACCCATGATCAGGCTTGCCCATGAAGCTCTTCATGACAAGGAGCTTGCTGAAAGGGTCGGGCTGGAAGATTTTTCACCCTCCAAATAATCTGCCGGGGACTCGACACACACCGTTTCCGGTTTTTATTCTGCCAAAGACTTGACGGTTTTCGGCATGGCATATGAAATTTTGAAATCGCCTGTTATCGGCGATGAGGGGGCTGTTTTTTTGCCGGGTGGCAGCATGAATTTTTTCAAGAGGACGTTTCGTAGTAGTTCATAATCAATCATAAGTGCATAAACAAAAACTAAAAAGCAAAATATCATGGTTAAAATCGTCTATACCAAGATTGATGAAGCGCCGGCGCTGGCGACATATTCATTGTTGCCTATGATCCAGGCGTTCACAAAGGGTACCGGTGTTTCGGTTGAAACAAGCGATATCTCTCTTGCAGGAAGAATTATCGCGAATTTCCCCGAAAATCTTACCGAAGAGCAGCGTATTCCCGATAACCTGACTGCGCTTGGCGAGTTGGCGAAAACCCGTGAGGCCAACATCATCAAGCTTCCCAACATCAGTGCATCGATTCCTCAGCTTCAGGCAGCTATCAAGGAGCTGCAGGAGAAAGGGTACGACATTCCCGATTTTCCTGAAGATCCCAAGACCGATGCTGAAAAAGAGCTCAGGACACGTTTTGCAAAGGTTCTTGGAAGCGCTGTCAACCCGGTGCTTCGCGAAGGGAACTCCGACAGAAGGGCAGCCGTTTCGGTCAAGCAGTATGCAAAAAACAACCCGCACCGCCTGAGAGCATGGGAAGAAGGTTCAAAGGCGCATGTCG
>JAKSCY010000785.1 GCA_022360355.1 Chlorobiales bacterium | reverse complement strand
TTAAAGCTATCCATTTTTAGCTTTGCAAGTGAACAAAGTCATGGACAATGTTTGATAATTTAAGCGACAAGTTAGAGGCTACTTTTAAAAAGCTTGCCGGACAGGCAACGATCAACGAGGTCAATATCGGCATAGCCATGCGCGATATCAAGCGTGCTTTGCTGAGTGCCGATGTCAACTACAAGGTTGCCAAGAAATTTGTTGAGGATGTCAGGGAAAGAGCGCTGGGCCAGGATGTTGTGAAAAGCGTCTCCCCTGCCCAGATGATTGTGAAAATAGTCAGCGATGAACTGACGGAGATCATGGGCGGTGAAAACAAACCTCTTAACCTGACGACGAAAAAAACACCGGCTGTTGTTATGGTTGCCGGTCTGCAGGGGTCGGGTAAAACCACTTTCTGCGCGAAGCTGGCAAAGCGATTGAAGAAAAACGGCAAACATCCACTGCTTGTTGCGGCTGATGTCTATCGTCCTGCTGCAGTTGATCAGCTCAAGACGCTGGGAGGACAGATAGAGGTGCCGGTCTTTTCTCTGGAGGAGAAAGATGCATTGAAGGCTGCTCTTGAAGGTGTGGACTCGGCGAGAAGCAATGGCAATGATGTTGTTATTGTCGATACAGCCGGGCGTTTACAGGTTGACGAGGAGATGATGGCTGAGGCCGAAACCCTCAAAGATCGGTTGAAGCCCGAGGAACTCCTGTTTGTTGTCGACGCCATGATCGGGCAGGAGGCCGTGAACACTGCAAAAGTGTTCAACGAACGTCTCGATTTCGACGGTGTGGTGCTGACCAAGCTTGATGGTGATGCCAGAGGCGGTTCGGCGCTTTCGATCAAGCAGGTTGTCGACAAGCCGATCAAATTCATGAGTGTCGGTGAGAAGGTCGATGATCTTGACATTTTCTATCCTGACCGTATGGCCCAGCGTATCCTTGGCATGGGTGATATTGTCGGTTTCGTTGAAAAGGCTCAGGAGACGCTTGATCTTGAGAAAACACGCAAGATGCAGTCCCGTCTGCTGAAAAACGAATTTGATCTGGATGATTTTTTCGATCAGCTTCAGCAACTGAAAAAAATGGGATCTATACAGGGGCTTGTCGAGATGGTGCCGGGTCTCAACAAGATGATTCCGAAACAGGATCTTGACGGGCTTGATTTCAAACCCATAGAAGCCATTATCTCTTCCATGACGAAGGAAGAAAGGGCGGCACCTGAAATCATCAACGGCAGCCGCAGGCAAAGAATTGCAAAAGGCAGCGGTACACGTGTTCAGGACGTTAATATGCTGCTCAAGCAGTTCAAGGAAATGAAAAAGATGATGGGTTCGGTTACCAAGATGACAAATTCGGGACGCAAGATATTGCCGCAGAATCTGCCTCTTGAAAAACTTTTAAAACGATAACGCTTTTTTAAAAAATAATTTAAATCTATAAGCATTGGTTAAAATCAGACTCAGAAGAGCAGGAAGAAAAAAGTTGCCGGTTTACCAGATTGTGGCTGCGGACGCACGTTCGCCGAGAGACGGTAAATTCCTGGAAGTGATCGGTCACTATCAGCCTACAGCAAAGCCTCATGCAATTACAATAGACAAGGAACGCACAGCGTACTGGCTGGGTGTTGGTGCGCAGCCGACAACAACCGTGCGAAGCCTTATTCGTGCTACCGGCCTTCTTCATGAACTGAACATGAAGCGCAGGGGGCGTAGCGATGAGGAGATTGCAGCCGAGATGGAACAATGGGAGGCCCGAGAGGGTGAAAGGCGGGAGAAAAGACTTGCAGTCAAAAGGCGCCGCCATCAGGCTAAAAAAGCAGCCGAAACCCAGGAGGACACTGCAGCTCCGGCAACTCCGGCAGAAGCTGAATCAGAGGGTGACGAGTAAGCGTTTGCAGCAGGGGGGGGTATGAACCTTTATTTGAGGTGTCCCTATGAAGGAAGATCTGTATCTGGCCGGAAAAATCCTCAAGCCTAAAGGTTTGGAGGGTGAAGTGAAAGTCTTGCCGGTTACGGATTTTCCCGAAAGCTTTCTTGAGCGAAAGCTTTTTTATGTCGGCAAGACGGAAGAGGCGGCTGTTCGCCGCACGGTTCGGCATGCAGTGTTACGAAAAGGTTTTGCCTATCTGCTCTTTTCAGGTATTGACACCAGGGAAAAAGCCGAGGCAGTAACCGGAAGCATGGTATATGTGTCAGCCGATGCATTGATTCCGCTCCCTCCCGACAGGGCTTATCTTCATGAGCTGAGGGGTTTAAAGGTTTTCAACGAGTTGCATGAAGAGGTCGGTATCGTAAAAGATGTGGTGAGCATGCCTGCTCATGAAGTGTATGAGGTTCAATGCGGTGGACGTATCGTTCTTGTTCCTGCAATTGAGGAGTTTGTTGAGGAGATTGCTATTGACGAAAGGTATATGGTGCTCAGGCGGTTTGACGAGTTTCTGTAAAGCCTTTGAACTGTTCTTGTACAATTTGT
>JAKSCY010000662.1 GCA_022360355.1 Chlorobiales bacterium | reverse complement strand
ATGGTGGAAGTGGTGGTTTTGCGCGGCGACATCTCGCGCATGAACACGGTTTTCAAATTCTATATGCAGGTCTGGGTGCTGCTGGGCCTGGGGGCTTCACTGGCGCTGGCATGGACCTTGAGCGAGATGAGGGCCTGGCTGGCTGGCTGGCGACGGCTCTGGCAGGGATTGGGCTTCGTGCTGATCAGCAGCGCGGGCCTCTTCATGCTGCTAGGCGTCTCAGCCAAGATCCAGGATCGCATGGCGCAGGAAGCGCCGCGCACTCTGGACGGCATGCACTATATGCAGTCAGCGCTGTACTACGACCGCGATCAGGAACTGACGCTTCATCAGGATTACGAAGCCATCCGTTGGATGCAGGAGAATGTGCAGGGTTCGCCCGTGATTGTGGAGGGCCACGCAGGAGAATACCGCTGGGGTTCGCGTTATTCGATCTATACTGGGCTGCCCAGCGTGATCGGCTGGAATTGGCATCAGCGCCAGCAGCGCGAATTCGTGCCCGGCAACGATGTGTGGGCGCGGGTGGGGGATGTGCAGGCCTTCTACGAAAGCAGCGACCTGACTGTGGTGCGCGATTTCCTGAACAAATATGAGGTGGAGTACATCGTTGTGGGCCAGATGGAGCAGGCCTATTATCCCGAGGAAGGACTTGCGAAATTCGCCGCCCAGGACGGCCACCTCTGGGACGAAGTGTTCCACTATGAAGACACCCGCATTTACCGGGTGCGAGAGCAAGCGGCCGTGAGCGATGGCTGATGCACTGCGCTGGTACTTGATCCTCAGCCTACTGGGCTGGTTGAGTTTTCCGCTGGCCTACCGGCTGCTGAAGAAGCTGCCTGATCGGGGCTACAGCCTTGCGCGGCCATTGGGCCTGCTGCTGTGGGGCTTCATCTTCTGGCTGCTGGGCAGCTACGGCCTGCTGGGCAATGATGCCGGCGGATTGATCGTCGCCTTGCTGCTGCTCTTGGCTTTGAGTTACTGGGCGCTGCGCGATCTCCAAACCGGTGAGATTATCCGCTGGCTGCGCGAGAAGGCGCGCCTGGTGCTCACGGTTGAAGTTCTTTTCCTGCTGGCCTTTGTGGGCATGGCCCTGCTGCGCGCCAACAACCCGGCGGCTAACTCCACGGAAAAACCGATGGAGCTGGCCTTCGTGAACGCCATCCTGCAATCGCCCACTATGCCGCCGCATGATCCCTGGCTTTCCGGCTATTCCATTTCCTACTATTACTTCGGTTACCTGATGACGGCCATGCTGGCGACGGCCAGTGGTGTACTGGGCGGGGTTGCCTTCAACCTGAGTTTGGCGATGATCTTCGCGATGGGGGCTTTGGGCGCCTATGGCCTGGCCTTCAACCTGCTCAGCCTCCTGCGCGCGAACAAGCCAGGCAATCTGTGGGCGGCGTTGTTGGCGCCCATCTTCGTGCTGCTGCTGGGCAATGTCCAGGGCTTGTTGGAGGTGCTGCACGCCAACCACAGCTTCTGGACGGTGGATGCGGCGGGCAATTGGAGTTCCGCCTTCTGGTCTTGGCTGGACCTGCGCGTGCTGGCCGATCCGCCCCTGAACGAAGCGGCCCTCCAGCCGCAGGGGCACTGGTGGTGGTGGCGTGCCTCGCGCGTCATCCGCGACGTGAATTTCCTGGGAGTGCAGCAGGAAGTGATTGATGAGTTCCCGGCCTTCTCCTTCGTGCTGGGCGATCTGCACCCCCACGTGCTCTCGATCCCCTTCGTCTTCCTGACGATGGCGCTGGGCCTAAACCTCTTCATGGGCGGCGGGCTGAGGAAAACGGAATTGCCCTT
>JAKSCY010000080.1 GCA_022360355.1 Chlorobiales bacterium | reverse complement strand
TTGTTTCGCCGGGATAACCGGTGATCATCGTGGTGCGAAGCCTTATATCGGGGTTACGGTCGCGGATCGATTCCAGCAGGCGGATGGTTTCATCCTTGCCGATGCCGCGTTTCATCGAAGTGAGGATCCGGTCGTTGATGTGCTGGATCGGGATGTCGAGATAGTTGCAGATGTTTTCCCGGTCACGCATGGTGTCGATGACCTCCAGCGGGAAGTTCTGCGGGTAAGCGTACAGCAGCCTGATCCAGTGGAAATCGAGAACGGAAAGCTGCAGCAGGAGGTGGTTCAACTGTGATGAACCGTTGAGGTCATAACCGTAGTAGCTGATGTCCTGGGCGATCAGGTTGAGCTCGCTGACGCCTTTTTTCCTGAGCGAACGTGCTTCTTTGAGAAGACTCTCAACAGGCTCGCTTGTATATTTGCCTCTCATTTTGGGGATTGCACAGAACGAACAGGTGCGGCTGCATCCTTCGGCTATCTTGAGCCAGGCGTAATGCGGAGGTGTGAGCAGGGTTCGTTCGTGCAGGTGCTGCGGTGAAACAGTGCCGCCGAGTGTTTCGATAATCTCTTCCATATCTGACGTGCCGAAAAAATGATCGACTTCGGGAAGCTCGGCCCGGAGTTCTTCCCTGTAAAGCGCACTGAGGCACCCCATGACATAGAGGGCTGTTATCTCGCCCCGTTTCCGTTTTTCTGCGGCTGCAAGCATCTCATCTATCGATTCGGTTTTGGCGTCTGCAATGAAACCGCAGGTGTTGATGATGATGATATCGGCATCATCCGCGTTTTCCACGAAGTGCAGGCCGTTGTGTTCGGCCTGGTTGATGAGCCTTTCAGAATCGACGGTGTTTTTGGAACAGCCGAGGCTCAGGAGGAAGATCGATCGGTTTCGGAACATGGAATCAGGGCTGTTGTCCGGCGTTGAACGTTTTGAGGAACTCATCTTTCCACTCCCTGAAACAGCCTCGTATAATCTGTTCCCTGGCGGTTCGGGTGAGCCACATGAAAAATGAGATGTTGTGCAGTGTGCAGAGCTTGAGGCCGAGAATCTCGCCGACATTGAGCAAATGGCGGATGTAGGCTCTCGAGTAATTTTTGCAGACATGGTTGTCGAACCCTTCGTCAATGGCGGTGAAATCATCGGCAAACCGGGCAGAACGTAAATTGATGTGCCCGTTTCTGGTATAAACACGGCCGTTCCGGGCTTCACGGGTTGGAATGACGCAGTCGAACATGTCGACGCCGCGTTCGATGGCGTTGAGAATGTTCTCCGGAGTACCGACACCCATCAGGTAGCGCGGCTTGTTCTCGGGCAGAATAGTGTGCGAAAGTTCGAGTATCCGGTACATCTCTTCAGCCGGTTCACCGACAGCAAGACCACCGATGGAATATCCGTCGAAATCCAGGTCGGCAAGCTGTTTACTGATCTGTGTGCGCAGGTCGGCATACGTTCCCCCCTGCGTAATGCCGAACAGCGCCTGACTGTGCCCGTAAAGCGCCTGTGTAGCGGCAAGATGCTGTTTTGCCCGTTCAGCCCAGCGGACAGTCATATCGCCTGACTCTTTGACATAGTTTTTTTCGGCAGGCCAGGGGGGGCACTCGTCGAGAGGCATCATGATATCGCTGCCGATGATTCGCTGGGTGTCGATAACGTTTTCCGGTGTGAAATGCAGCACGGTGCCGTCGAGATGCGACTTGAAGCGTACTCCCTCTTCACTGATGGTGCGGAGCTCGGAGAGAGAATATACCTGATAACCGCCGCTGTCGGTAAGAAGCGGCTGGTCCCAGTTCATGAATCTGTGCACACCGCCTGCCTTGCCGATGATATTGTTGCCCGGTCTGAGGTAAAGGTGATAGGTGTTTGCAAGGATGATATGAGCCTGTTGCGCTTTCAGCTCTTCAGGTTCGACCGATTTTACGCTTGAGCGTGTGCCGACAGGCATGAAAACGGGTGTGGGTATTTCGCCATGATCGGTTTGCAGAAGCCCGCTTCGTGCAGCCGTCCCGGAATCTTTGTGGGTAAGGGTAAAATTCATTATATCTGAACAGAAAGATATTCTTTTTTGTGTGAGTTTTACTTGAATACGGTACCCAGCGTAGTGTATTGAATTCAGTCGAGAAGAAAAAATCCCTGCTGTTTTTCCAATAAAATTACTCCACTCATATTATGAAAGTACTCGTAACCGGTTCAGCCGGTTTTATCGGCAGCCGGGTAAGCTCCAGCCTGCTTGAGCGCGGTGATGAGGTTGTCGGCATAGACAACCTCAATAACTATTACGATGTTCGATTGAAAGAGGCCCGCCTCGATATACTGCGGGCATTTAAAAATTTCCGGTTTATAAAGCTGGATCTTGCCGACAGGGAGGGGATGGAGGATCTTTTTGCTGTTGAAAAGTTTAACCGTGTGGTGAATCTCGCTGCACAGGCAGGTGTTCGTTATTCACTTGAGAACCCCCATTCCTACATTGACAGCAATATTCTCGGCTTCATGAACCTCCTCGAGGGGTGTCGGCAACACCATGTCGAACATCTGGTGTACGCCTCGTCAAGTTCTGTTTACGGGGCGAATGAGACCATGCCTTTTTCCGTTCATGACAACGTTGATCACCCGCTGTCTCTTTATGCTGCGACAAAGAAGTCGAATGAACTGATGGCGCATACCTACAGTCACCTCTATGGTGTTCCGACAACAGGACTTCGTTTTTTTACCGTATACGGGCCCTGGGGGAGACCCGATATGGCGCTTTTCCTCTTTACAAAAGCTATTCTCGAAGGAAAGCCTATCAAGGTGTTCAACTACGGTAAACACCGCAGGGACTTTACCTATATCGACGATATTACCGAGGGTGTACTGCGCACCCTCGATCATGTTGCGGCTTCAAACCCGGACTGGTCAGGGCTGAAGCCTGATCCCGGATCAAGCAGGGCTCCATGGCGCGTGTATAATATCGGCAATAGCGAGCCTGTCGAACTCATGGACTATATCGGCGCCCTGGAGAAAGCGTTGGGAAAAACAGCCGAAAAAGAGTTTCTCCCTTTACAGCCGGGGGATGTGCCGGATACGTATGCTGATGTAGGGGAACTCATTCACGATGTGAACTACCGTCCGCAAACTCCTGTCGAGGAAGGGATACAAAAATTTGTTGACTGGTATCGGGAGTATTATGGGATAGTGACGAGTGACGAGTGACGAGTGACGAGGGGAAATCAGTTGGTAGCAGGCAATTTAAGGATGGTCGATTTGCGATTCCGACAGCGAACACCGAAAGAAGGAACATCGGAGATCGGGGTCGGTATCGGGTTTCGGAATCGAATGTATTTCTTTACGGTAACCAGTGGTGCGTGCAGCTTAAAAACTGTCAACTATTTCAGGACGGGACAATTATTGCGAACTGAATACTGCCAACTGTGGACTGTCCTTTTTATCAGTTTTGCAGACAATAATAGCTTTGTTTCCCTTCGGTACAGAGCTTGATGGCTCCCGAGCGGACAAGGGCAACGAGTGTCTGCATTGCTTTCTGCACGGGAATCCCGGCAAGTGAACTGAACTCTTTTGCTGTAATGGTTGCATGCTTTTCCAGATAACCCAGCAGTATTTTTTCGTTTGTACCGAAAGAGAGCTGCAGCGGGGAACGGGCCGATTCCATAAGACAGACCCTGTCGGGTGTTGCTACCTTATTGTGGCTGTCTTCACGCATATACACCTTTTTTCTGGTCAATTCCTTCAAGGTGTCGGGGTTGCGTTCGGTTGCAATATGGTAGTGGGGTTTATTGCTGCTTTCGGGGACGATGACCATGAGTACCAGCCGTTTTTTATACTCTATGATCTCCGTTTCAATCCGAAGTTCAGGCTCTACATGCAGCTTTACTGCATCGTGGACT
>JAKSCY010000173.1 GCA_022360355.1 Chlorobiales bacterium | reverse complement strand
TCAAATTCAGTAACATTAAAAATTGAAGATCTCTCAATGTATGGCAAGCAAGGTACCAGAGTAGTGTTTAAGGTACCATATATGACACTTAATTAGTTTCCTGAAAGTCGCCTAATATTAAAAATGCCTGAGTAAATCCCGGCTAATACAAAATATATTGCAGAAGGCAATTGATCTTTACCTTCTGCATTAATATTTTATTCTACTGCAATGACTTCTGTAATCTGAGGAACTGATTTTTTAACAACCATTTCCACACCACCTTTAAGCGTTTGCATGCTTAACGGACATCCATCACAAGAGCCTTCAAGTCTTACTTTAACAATGTAATCTTCTGTTATTTCAATCAGGCTGATGTCACCTCCATCTCCTTTAAGGTAAGGACGAATTTCCTCCAAAGCAGCCTCTACTTGCTGAGTAATTTGTGTTTTATTCTCTCCCATGACCAAATTATTTCTTCATTTCTACAATTTTCGTCTCCGGCATAGTGGCATTTCGTATTTCCACTCGCTCAACAACCTTCTGAGCTAATTCGGCAAATGCTAAACCAGTTACAGAGCCTTCATTAAGTGCGGCTGGTTCTCCGCTATCTCCTCCTTCGCGAATACTTTGTACAAGCGGAATTTGTCCCAATAATGGTATACCCATTTTATTTGCCAGTTTTGAACCTCCGTCTTTTCCAAAGATATAGTACTTGTTATCGGGTAATTCAGCAGGGGTAAACCAAGCCATATTTTCAACCAAACCTAATACCGGTACCTGGATATTCTTACTTTGGAACATGCTTACACCTTTAACAGCATCCGCTAGCGCCACATTTTGTGGGGTTGATACAATTACAGCTCCTGTGATACTAATGGTTTGTACGATGGTTAAATGAATATCGCTTGTTCCCGGAGGCAGATCAATTAATAGGTAATCCAGTTCCCCCCAGTTTCCATCGTTAATTAACTGACGAATGGCATTGGTCGCCATGGCACCCCGCCATATTAATGCATCATCAGGGTTTACAAAGTAGCCGATGCTAAGCATTTTAACGCCATATTTTTCAACAGGGATGATTTTATCTTTACCATCAATCTTTTCAAGAACAGGTTTGGCATCTTCGGTTTGAAACATGATTGGGACCGATGGGCCAAAAATATCTGCATCCAGCAATCCGACAGAATAACCTGCTTTAGCCAATGCTACAGCCAGGTTTGAGGTAACTGTTGATTTACCAACACCACC
>JAKSCY010000540.1 GCA_022360355.1 Chlorobiales bacterium | reverse complement strand
GTGCTGGTCATGGAATGAACGGCGCAATTGATTTTCCCGATGAACATGTCAAGATCGGTCACCTCGAAAGACTTTTCCGATGCCGTCTGCTCCATAAACTCTATAAAGTGGTGGTAACGCATGTCACCAATCCTCGATGACCATGATTCTTCGGAAATCCTGAACGCACAAAGAGGCTCGTCGATCATATACAGATCACCGAGCCTGAGAAGCTGCAGCCAGAATTCCAGATCGATGGTGTAGGGAACCTTAGCACTGTATCCCCGGGTGTGCGGGAGAAGCGCCGCCGGATAAAGCCCGCAGGCCGGTTCACCGAGTATGTTTGTTCCCATGCGTATGAGTTTCCTGGTAACGTCGGAAGCCTTGTGTCTTCCTTTGTCCACCAGATTGATTTTCTTTATCAGGGACTTTCCTTCCGGGTCGATAATTGTCCGCTGGCTGCAGACAAGGCTTATGCCGGCATGCCGTTTGTCTTCAAAAACAGCAACCTGCCTTTCCAGACATTTCGGATAGAGAATATCGTCACCACAGATAAGCTTGACATACTTGCCCCTGACATCCCCTATCGCCTTGTTCCAGTTTCCTTCCGGACCGAGGTTTCTGTCATTTCTGACAACACGTATCCTTGAATCCCTGAAAAAGCTTGCAATCTCGTATGACGCATCGGTCGAATTGTCATCATAGATCAGCAGTTCGAAATTCGTATATGTTTGAGCAAGGATCGATTCAATCGTCTGCCTGATGAACCTCTCATTGTTATACATCGGAATGGTAACCGTCACCAGCGGTTCGCCTTTTCTTTTCATATCGCTCGCAAATTTTCATTTCCCCAGGGCAGCGGCCGTTCCTCTAAATCCGTATCATTGCAATGCCACCGCACAACACCTGTCAGGGCATTTTCCTGGTCTCCGACATCATTCCCGGTCACGGTACACCGCACCAGCCTTTTCCGCCCATTCAGGGGTTGCTTTCGTACCGGTTTCCAGAACTGTCTGAGCATCGACAATCACACCTGTCAGTAATGTCCAACTGAGGTTCGCTCTCCAGAGATATGCCCCCCGAAGATCGGCCCCCTGAAGATCGGCATTCGTCAGATCTGCTTCTCGAAGATTTGCCTCCCTGAGATTTGCGCCCCTCAGGTCCGCTTCGACAAGATCGGTACGTTTTAACAAGGTACCTTTTAGATCGGCATTTCGTAAATCCGCTCCATCCAGCACCTTCCTGCTCAACCTTGCCCCTGCAAGACGGACAGGTTCTTCCGGATTCTTTTTTCTCATTTTGTTCCACCGGGAGACACTGCCTACCAGCAGCTCACGCTGATGCACATCATACGGGAGCAACCCGGCTTTATTGCGTGTAACGCCGAAACGGATCTTCTGCTGCACAGGATTTACCGGCCAGCTTTTGTCCAGGGCCACTGCAGCAGTATCCCTGTCCATACTTTTTGTTCCGGAGATCGAAGCCTCACCACCCGCGTCGTTTTGCTTTTCAACAACATCGTTTTTTACGTCGGCAAGTCCTGAACCGCTGCTTTCAGGCATCGTTAACAGCGCACCATGTTTATCAGCCCATGTCCGATCGGCATATTTTCCGGTTTCAACAACAGTAACCGGTGTTACAAAAGTTCCCTCAAGATTCGCTCCGTCAAGAATCACACGCCACAAATAAGCACCATCAAGATCGGAACCTGCAAGATCAGCCGCTCTCAGACTCGCTGCGCGCAAATCCGCCCCCCTGAGACTCGCCTCCCTCAACAAACTGTTACCAAGATCTGCCTGCTTCAGGACAGCCCCATCAAGGACAGATCCCCGCATATCAGCTCCGTCAAGACGGGCTTCCTCGATATCCGCATCGCGCAACGAAGCATCACGAAGCAGTGCGTCATATAACAGGGCGTTGTTTAAAGAAGCCCCGTTCAGGGAGGCTCCGCGGAGGTCGGCATCACTCAGGTCAGCACTTTTCAGACTCGCCCCATCCAGATTGACATTGCTGAAATCAATACCTCTAAGGTTTTTTCCTTTCAGATCGGCGCCGCTGAGATCAAAACGCGTTTCCGGATTATTTGTTTTCATGGCATTCCATGTCTTGACCCCTTGTTGCAAAACGCTGAAATGCTCGCTGTTGTAAGAAAAACCCGTGGCGGGAAGAATCAACGCACAAACCAAAAATGTTCCTACGATTCCGAGCTGTTTCATAGATATCTTGTTTGTGTACATTATGCCGAGCGATTCCGGAAGGCTTTTCCAAGGTTTACTCTTGAGTAATATACCGCAAACCCGAAAACAACACCGGCAAATGCCAGCAGAGAATTGTTTTCCAGATAAAAAGCAAGCAAAACAGACGTTGCGGCAACAAGAGCAATGGTTAATTGCCGGAAAGCCCTGGATAAAGTCCTGCTGTCCAGTAACTGTGAAAGTGCACTCTCCGTACGCATTTCCTCAAGGGAATTTGAGCGGACAATGGCTGGCACTACAATATAAACCATACCCGTAAACGAGAAGGTTATCCATCCCAGCAAAGCGGCATGAGTATGCGAGTGATAGATCCACATCCTGTCCTCCGGAATGGGAGGCACAGCACCGAACCATTTGAAAAAGTAAATATTCAGAATGCCGTATGCGCTTGCTGCAAGAAGCATAGCAAGTCCCGAAAGCAGATAAGCAAGCGCAGGGTGCCTGAACTGACTGGAAAAGAAACGGTAGAGATAGCGGGCAAAACCTGCCAGAAGAACCATAACACCTAACATGAGAGTATGGCTTACCAGCATCATACCGGGATAGTTCCCCATGAGAATTGCAATAAGGAACACCAGAACACCGCCAACAAAAATGTACGACCAGATACTGAAAAGCTGCCTGACCAACCCTTTTCCTGTCGAACGACGCCAGACATAGGCATAAAGAAAACCCATAACACTGATACTCAGGGGAAACGATGAACCCAGAAAATAAGCTGACTGGGTCACGAAATACGGGACAATACCCGTTTCGGGAAACGTTTCCTTTAGTCCCAGGGCAAATAACCCGAGATTTGCAACGAATAAAAAAAGTACGTCGAAAATATAGTAACGCACCGACACTTCACGCCATATCTTCCCTACGGAAAGCGCCGAAAAAATCTCTTTCCCTGCAACCGCAACCATGATCATCAGGAACAGGCCGACAAAAGCCTTGAGAACCGGCCAATCCAGGTATACCGCCGCCACAATGAGAAACACCGAAAACAGAACGCCGTAAATAGAGCGCATCTGTTTTTCCGGCGCCACTTCCAGTTCGGGATAGATTGCCGAAATCAGATAGCGGTTGAGAATAATAATCGCAAGATTGCCGAATCCTGCAAAAAAGACATATGGATGGACTGTGTTGAGAAAAGCACTGCCGGTCCACGCCCCTGCCGCACCCAGAAAGGATGCCGCGGTTATGATAAACACCGATACTGAAAGATATATCCTGACAACTGCACCGGGTTCAATGGCAAACCTGTTCTGTTTATCGCTCTGCAAGGGACTTTTTCTTTCTGAGTTCACTGTAGGCTACGAGAGACATGCCGATAAGAGACACGTTGAGGATCAACGGATTAAACGGCAAGGTAAAAAGACCCGGCTGGAAGACCGCAACGTATGTCAGAAGAATGAGCAAGGCAAAAACATTAAGCAGGAAAACCCAGGCGCGGCCTGTAAAAAGAAGAATTGTTCCGAAGACAATCTCACCGTACCCCATCCAGGTAATCATGGCACAGGCCAGCTCATTAGCCTTGATAACATGTTCCAGCAGTTCGATCTCTTCCGGACTTTGACAGATAATTTTCGGAACTGCCCCCTGGTATATCCATGAAAAGGCCAGCACAAGGCGAGCGATGAGAAGTACCGGTGGGTTGTCTTTAAACACTTCCTTCATTGAAACCTTTTACATACCGACACAAAAAAGCTGAAAAAAGATAAGCAAAACACTGTAAAAACATGGCAGGAAAACAGGGAAAAAGTGTTGCATAAAAAAAGGCGAACAACCATTCGCCCTTTTCAACTACCCGTGTTACCCTGCAGAAATACCGTTGCCCGGATCACACCAGCATTCTGGCAATATCGCATGATATGTCGGCCGACATCTTTACATGTTCGACAACGGACAGAATACCTGTGGAATTGGTGATATTCTCGTCTGTGACTTCTTCCTTGAGCTTTTTAGTCGCCTTTTCATAAATCTCATCGATCTCTTTCATCATGTCAAGCGTTTCGGAAGCATGCTTGTTGTTGCCGCTGACAAACGCCTCTACAGCTTTCTTGATCATCTCTGCGGTAATGTCTCCCATGGGCTTGAGATCATATTCATCTCTGTGCAGCACGTCAACATTCGCAAGCTGGATGTATTCGGTCTTGTCGGCTATATTCAGTGCGTACTGACCTATAACCTCAAGCTTCTGCATTATCTCGCGGGATGTATCGACAATCTTCTTGTTTCCTTCATCAAGGTCCTGGAAACAACTGTACGCCAGACAAAGATACTCAACCTCGAACTTGCCTTTCTGAATGTACTCCTTGTCAAACTCGAATGCAGACTGTGCAAGATCGCTGTTTTTCTTGGTTGACGCACGAATGACGAGCATCAGATTATTTTCGACATTGGAGGACAGCTTTGTCAGTTTCTGCTTCAGTGTTTCAAGCTGTTCGTGAACCGGACCATCCGGCTTGGTTGCAAGACTGAATTTCTCCGGATCAATCTTGATGGTAAAAGCATCAGGACGCGCAACTTTTTCTATTCCTTTCTTTGCACCACTGCCACCGGCTGTTCCGCTTTTTTTTCCAAAAAGTTTCATTGTTCAGTATCCGCTAAGCTGTTTGTAAAAAGAAAATAACCGAGTAATGTTCATTGCCAGCACTCATCTCAAGTGGTCATAATTTAGCTGAGCGGAAGGGTCAATTGCAAAAAAAAAATAAAATCCGGCTCAAAGGCAAAGAAGATGCCGGGATCCGCAAGCGGGGCTAATCTTTCAAGGACTGGATGAGTTTTTCAAAAGAACCCTCTGTGTGCCGGATAATCTCTCCGGTGATGAGATAAAGCACTTCCCTTGCTACCCTGGTTGCATGGTCACCGATTCTCTCGATATATCGTGAAATACTCATCGCGACGATATACTGACCTGCATCTGCCTCCGCATGGCGTATCTCTGCGGACACTTTTTTGAAAACCGCACGGTGCATTGCATCGAGTTCTTCATCCATATCGCAAACCTCTTCTGCTAACCGGCGGTCTTTGTTAACGAAAGCCTGTATTGATTTCTGTACCATCTCCTTGGCCAGCTGTCCCATCTTTTCAAAATGGAAATCTCTGAGAAACTCCCTGTCGATCTCCGGAATTCTCTCGGAGATATGTACGGCCAGATCTCCCATCCTTTCAAGGTCGGTGTTGATCTTGAGGATGGTGATAATAGTCCTCAAATCCCGTGCCACCGGCTGCTGCAGTGCCAGAAACACAAGACACTGCTCCTCAAGCCTTACTTCGGATGCATCGATCTCACCGTCGGCAAGTTTGATATCCTCGCCCACCATTGTATTACTGCTCAACAAAGCCTCCATTGCACCCGTAAAATTCCTCAGGACCTTGTCGGAAAGGATAACCAGAGAACTGGATAAATCCTTTATATGCTCGTGTACGGGTCTGTCCGCCATAGAAGTGGTGTTTTAGTTTTCATTTCAGCTGAATCTTCCGGTAATATAATCTTCCGTGACCTGATCTCTGGGATTGGTAAAAAGCTGCTTGGTCGGAGCATATTCCACCAGATCACCTTCATAATAAAACATGGTGTAATCGGAAACCCTTGAAGCCTGCTGCATGTTATGGGTGACGATAAGAATTGTATAACTGCCGCGCAGTTCCTCGATAAGATCCTCGATTTTAGCGGTAGCCTTCGGGTCAAGGGCCGAAGTCGGTTCATCGAGCAGCAGAATCTCCGGTTCCACGGCAAGAGTTCGCGCAACACACAATCGCTGTTGCTGTCCTCCGCTGAGACCCAGCGCGTTTCTGTCAAGGCGATCTTTCACTTCATCCCACAGGGCAGCCTTTTGCAAGCTTTTTTCAACAATTTCCTCAAGAGCCTTTTTATCCTTTACACCGTGAAGCCGCGGCCCGTATGCGATGTTGTCAAAAATCGATTTCGGAAAGGGATTGGGCTTCTGGAAAACCATTCCGATTTTCTTTCTGAGCTGTACTTCATCGGTATACCTGCCGTAAATATCCTCTCCGTCAAACAGCAGTGAACCTGATGTGTAGCAGGAAGGAATAAGATCATTCATCCGGTTTATCGCACGCAGAAATGTGCTTTTTCCGCACCCGCTGGGCCCAATGATAGCAGTTACGTATCTCGAGAGAATATCAGCATTGACCTTTTTTACCGCTTCAAAATTTCCGTAGAAAACCGAAAAATTCTTTGCGCTCACGTGAGGGGTTCCCCCGTCTTTTACCCTTTCCCGTTCAGGGGGAAGAAAAATCTCCCGTGTCGCATTACTTTCAGTTGCAACCCTGTTCGTATCTTTTTCCTCAGCAGTCATCTGCATAAGTAGTTAACCTTTTAATTTTTTAGAAACATGGGCTCTCAGCAATATAGCCGATAAGTTCAGCAAAAGCACAATGGAAATCAGCGATAACACCATGCCGTACTGAACATGCCTGATCTCATTGGCAGCTTCATGCTCGCTTGCAAGATTGTAGATGTTCCAGGAAAGAGCAGGTGTCGGCTGAGTAAACACATCGGCAACCCCGATTGTCGCTCCGACACTGACGGCCGCGGTGAAGATGATGGGAGCGGTTTCACCCGCAGCACGTCCCAGACTGATAATTCCACCGGTTATGATACCGGGAAGTGCTGCCGGAAGTATAACGGTCAAAATAGTTCTCCACTTTGTAGAACCGAGACCCATGGAAGCCTCTTTATATGCCCTGGGAACCGAAAGAATCGCTTCCTCGGCAGCCCTGATGATTGTCGGGAGGATCATGATCGCCAGAGTTAGCGAACCAGCCAGAACACTCTTCGAGTCGGATACTTTGATCGTATTGATAAAAAATGCCAGACCGAAAAGACCGAAAACAATACTCGGCACTCCGGCCAGTGTACTGTTGGCGCTACGCAGAACACTTGTAAAAAAGTTTTCCCTTGCATACTCCGTAAAGTAGATAGCGGCAATAACCCCAAGCGGGAACGCAAAGAGCATTGCACCGACTGCAAGAAAAAAAGTACCCTGGATTTCGGCCCAGATACCTCCGAAAATATGCGCGTCAAGCGAACGCTCGGTGAGAAACCCCCAGTAAAACGTCTGCTCAGGCAAGAGCATTTTGTCAAGGTTTTTCTCCATATAGGGAAATAGTGCAGCAAGTGCTGTACCGGCAAATTCGTCAGCTCGCGGTACAAAATATTGCTTGGCCATTTCCTCCGGATTGGAGTAATCCCATTTTGTTACAAACATCAGATCATGCAGCGATTCCTCTGCCTTTTCCCAACGCGTAGTTCCGTACTGATATCGCAACAGAATAGGCTCAGGGTCACCCGGGATGGGCCCAAGAAGATGGGCAACAATATCTCTTACCTTTTTATATTTGGAAAGATAGTCTCTTTTCTCGGCAGGCTCCATCGTTTCCATGTCCGCCTCGAAAGCATCGAGTATCCTGTACACCTCCTGTCGATACGGCGTCACCTCGGCTATCTGTCTGTCGATAACCTTGCGGCTCCCTTTTTCGAACTCGTTGTACTGAATTTTTCTGTGCTCAATCGTACCCTTGAAAAATATCGCCCCGATTCCTCCGCTGAAAATCGGCACAACAACAACCAGAAGGGCCGCTGCCATCAACAGAATCGAGGTTATACCAACTGCGGTAAACGACCGATCAAGTATTTTTCTGGTTCCGAGATTCATGGTTCAGCAGTTACATGATTGCGGGTTACTCGCCGGAAAGAATTTTCCTCTGCCTGAGAACGATTCTTTCACTGACAAGATTACTGATAAAACTGAAAACAAGAAGCAGAAGCCCCATGGCAAAGAGAACATGATACCGTTCCGACCCGGTGACCTGATCAGCCTCGCCCATATCACCTGCAATGGTTGCGGTCAGGGTTCGTATGGAGTCAAGATAATTGAACCAGGGTTCCGGAATATGCGAAGAGTTACCCGATGCCATCCACACGACCATGGTTTCACCCAAAGCCCGCATGATACCAAGGATAACAGCGGCGAGTATTCCGCTGCTGGCCGCAGGCAGAACGGTTTTCACAATAGTTTCCGCTCTTGTTGCGCCAAGGGCGTAACTGCCTTCTCTCAACTCCCTTCCTACCGCCTGCAGGGAATCTTCTGAAACACTGACTATTGTCGGCAGTGCCATAAAACTCAGAATCAGCGAGACATTGAGGGCGTTTGTTCCGCTGAGGATCTGGATTGCAAAAAGAGTCTGCCCCACCCAGTAAAGAAACAGCGTCGCAAGAAACGCAAGCGCTCCTGTAAGCACAATCCGCACAATCTTGCGTTTCGAACCGTCACCACCTTTCGAAGTCAGCAGATCACCCACAACTATGACCGCAAGAAAAACAAAAGGACCGGCAATCAACCACCATGCCCACATCAGTATCGGCCCGCCGTAGTTCTGTAACAGGGGGGCAAAAATCACCAGGGCAAAAAAACCGTAGGCTACGGATGGAATTGCCGCAAGCATCTCGATGACAGGCTTGGCATACTGCCTAACCGAAAAAGGCAGCACGTCGCTGAGACATATTGCAGCGGAGATCCCCAGAGGCACCGCAATAAGAGCCGAACCCATCGTCACCATCCCGCTGCCATAGATAATAGCAAGCGCTCCAAACTCTCCGGGCTCATCGGCAGGATACCAGCCCGTGCTGGTAAAGAATTCCACAAAACCGCGCTGCTGAAAAAACGGGATTGCATCAACAGCGACAAAGTAAAAAATGAAAAGAACAACAATAGCAACAAACGACGCTACTGCAAGCAGTACACCTTCTCCTATAAATTTTGTAATTCTTTGCCTGCGAAGTTTTTCAGGGCTGAGCACAAAGGCTTCTGATTTTTTCCCGCCAGTTGCAGTCGCTTCCGCCATATATAAAGCCTGTTAAATCTGAAAAAGATAGAGTAGACCAATTTTTGAAAATTGTACTGTAATGTATACTCTCACATTCGAGCTGACAACGCTCCCCATGTTACAACTCTGTTACATCTTGAGAACCCGCGGCCTGTTCTACCATCGTCTCTCGAATCGTTTTCTCATGACAACCGCAAGGGCGTTCATGGAAATCAGAAAAGCAAGCAGTACCATAATTGCAGCCGATGTCCGTTCCACAAACGCTCTCTCCGGGCTGTCTGCCCAGAGATAAATCTGGACCGGCATAACAGCCGCCGGATCGGTAAATCCCCCGGGAACGTCCACTATAAACGCAACCATACCGATCATCAGGAGCGGCGCGGTTTCACCCAGTGCCTGTGCCATTCCGATAATGGTGCCGGTAAGCATCCCGGGCAATGCAAGCGGCAGTACATGGCTGGTGACAACCTGGAGTTTCGAAGAACCCACGCCGAGCGCCGCTTCACGGATCGAAGGCGGTACCGCCTTGAGCGCCGCCCTGCTGGCAATGATAATGGTCGGCAAGGTCATCAGCATCAGCACTATACCTCCAACCAGAGGGGTTGACCGGGGCATACCGAAAAAGTTAAGAAAAACCGCCAGACCCAACAGCCCGAAAACAATTGACGGAACAGCCGCCAGATTGTTGATGTTCACCTCAATAAAATCGGTTGCGAGATTTTTCGGCGCAAACTCTTCAAGGTACACTGCAGCGGCAATCCCGATCGGGAACGAAAGAGCAAGCGTTACAAGCATGGTGTAAAATGATCCTTTCACCGCTCCCCATATACCGGCAAGTTCCGGTTCCCTTGAGTCGCCGGCAGTGAAAAACGTTGTATTAAACCGCTTTTCGATTCGTTTCTCTGCTTCGAGCTTGCCGATCCATTGGAGTTGTCTGTTGTTCAGACGACGTTCGCTTTCTGGAACGTCTCTTTTTATATGCCCCTTCATGAGCATATCAACGTCATCATCGGCAAGAACCCAGAGGCTGACTGTCGTTCCCGACAGAGCCGGATCTTTCAGAACCGCGTCCCGAAGCTGAAAAGCCGCCCCTGAACTGAAGAGCGCATAGAGTTCACGTCTCTCTTTTCGATCATTTACTTCCGGGTAATATGCCCTGATCGCTTGCTTGATTATCCCCTGAAAATCAGACCGTCCCGGATTTTCCTTGTCGATCATACCCTGTTCAAGCTGCACGTCAAGTTTAATGTATGTTTGCAAAAAAGCAGTATAACCGTTGCCGACAATACTTGTCAAAAGAAACATGAGAAATGCAACGCTCGCCATGATCGACAACAGCCCGTAGAGTCTGAAACGTTTCTCATTGCGATACCTTTTCTCGAGTCTCTTGTTGACGATATCGATGGTCCGTTCCCGACGGGAAGTGCCGGAACTGCCGGCACCCGCTTGCTTGGTACTCTTATTCATATCTTTCCCGGTATTTTCTGACAACTGTCAGGGCAATGATGTTCAAAAAAAGCGTCCCGATAAACAACACAAGACCCAGAGCGAAAGCCGCAAGGGTTTTGGGGCTGTCAAACTCCTGATCACCCACCAGCAGTGTAACGATCTGGACGGTTACGGTCGTGACAGCCTGTAAAGGGTTGGCCGTAAGGTTGGCTGACAGGCCTGCCGCCATAACCACAATCATGGTCTCACCGATTGCCCGCGATACCGCCAGCAAAAGGCCTCCGACGATTCCGGGAAGAGCCGCCGGAACAAGCACATGTTTGATTGTTTCGGAACGGGTGGCCCCTACGCTGTAGGCTCCGTCCCTGAGAGATTGAGGCACCGCATTGATAACATCATCCGAAAGGGACGAAACAAAAGGAATAATCATGACGCCCATTACCAGCCCGGCTGCAAGAGCACTCTCCGAAGATACATCAATACCGATGTGTGCCCCACTGTTACGAATCATGGGAGCCACCACCAGAGCAGCAAAGAAGCCGTACACAACAGTGGGGACACCGGCCAGTATTTCCAGCAGCGGTTTTGCAACCGCCCGGAGCCTTTTATCTGCATATTCGGAAAGAAAAACAGCGGACATCAATCCTATAGGGGCGGCAACCATCATGGCAATAGCAGAAATAAGTATGGTGCCGGCAAAAACCGGAACTGCTCCGAATGCCCCGGATGAACCGACCTGATCTTCCCGGATAGCCATCTGAGGGCTCCATTCGAGCCCGAAAAGAAAATCGGCAACCGGTACCTGGCGAAAAAATCGTACCGCTTCATAGAGAATGGAAAGCACGATGCCGATTGTCGTGAAAATCGCAATGGTGGAACAAACGATAAGCACCCCTGTTACAACCTTCTCAACCTGGTTTCGGGCGCGGAGTTCAGGCTTGATATGACGATGCACCATCAACATCCCTGCTGCTGCTGCAAAAAGAACGATGACGGAGGTGATCATTGTACCAATCTCCTGAAGGCTTACATAATGCGCAGCCGCTACCCTCATCTGCCGGGTAACTTCTCCCGATACGATATTTCCGCTTGCCAGGCTCTGGATATCATTTACCAGCAGGTTCAGGCGTTCCGGGGGAAGAGAACGTACTTCAGGCGGCAGATCGGCAATCATGAGGCTTGTAACGATACTCTGTTCAAAACCAAGCCAGAGCAGAAACATGAAAAAAGCAGGAAGGCAGCACCACAAAGCGGTTAACGCGCCGTAGTAAGCGGGGCGCGAGTGCAGGTGAATGGTTCCGCCTGCTTTTTTGGCGAGATCGAGAGCCTTGTATTGCCCAATAAAATACCCTGCAACGGACAGGGCAAGCAACAACAGAAACAGCAAGAAAGGTGACATTGTTCGATTGTTGGGTTTTTACATCAGCCGTAACGTCCGGTAATGTAATCCTCTGTTAACTGGTGTGAAGGTTTGGTAAAAATCGTCTCGGTACTCCCGACTTCAATCAGATCCCCGAGATGGAAAAATGCGGTTCTCTGCGAGACGCGCGAAGCCTGCTGCATTGAATGTGTTACAATCGCAATAGTATACTGTGTCCTCAACTCTTCAATAAGATCTTCGATTTTGGCTGTTGCGATAGGATCAAGTGCCGAACATGGTTCATCCATGAGAATAACTTCCGGACTGACTGCAATAGCACGGGCGATGCAGAGACGCTGCTGCTGACCACCGGAAAGACCTGTTCCCGGCTGATCCAGACGATCCTTGACCTCCTCCCACAATCCGGCTTTCTGCAGAGAAGATTCAACAATCTCGTCAGCATCGGATTTCGATTCCACAATCCCGTGAATTTTCGGTGCCCAAGCGACGTTCTCGTAAATCGACTTCGGAAAAGGGTTTGGCTTCTGAAAAACCATTCCTATCTGAGCCCTCAGAGGAACAACGTCCACCGATGCATCGTAGATATTCTTTCCGTCGAAAAGAATCTCTCCGGTCACATGGCAGCTGTCAATGGTATCGTTCATCCGGTTCAGGCACCGTAAAAAGGTTGACTTTCCACATCCCGAAGGACCGATCATTGCAAGAACCTCGTTACGCCCTATGTCTATAGATACATTTCGAATGGCCTGCTTTTCATCGTAAAACACATTAACGTTTCGACAAACCATTCGAGGATTCTGAACATTGATATTCCCGATTGTTTTACGGCTTTCCCTGGGGGCCAAGGCTCGGTTTTCCCCAGATTTCTTTTTTAGTACTTCTTGCATAACTGTCCTGCAAACATCTCTTGTTATATAACTAACGGCTTCTCTTCCGGTTCTTTTCAAGACTTTCGTCTGAAAGTCCTCCCTGAGCGGAACGCATCAGGGCCAACAGGGGTTCCCTGTTGGCCCTGAAAAAAGAAAAACATCAAAAATCCGTTCCCTTTCATGAACAATCAGAGTTCATCGCAGGAAATTGCGATCAACTCCTTTGCAACTTTTGCATATTTCTCTCTCTCTTCCTTCGGCATCGGGATCAAACCCTTTTCAGTAAGGTATCCTTCATCACCCCATGCTTTCTCGGATGTGAATTCGGTGAGATATTCGCTCATCCCCGGAATGGTTCCCACATGGGCTTTCTTGACATAGAAAAACAGCGGGCGGGAAAGAGGATATGAACCATCTGCAATAGCCTCGAATGCAGGCTGCACTCCATCAATAAACGCCCCCTGCATCTTGTCGGTATTCTGATCGAGGAAGCTGAACCCGAAAATGCCAAGAGCATCCGGGTTGGCATCGAGTTTCTGGACAATCAGGTTGTCGTTTTCACCTGCTTCGATATAGGCGCCGTCTTCACGAATGGTGTGACTGATCTGTTTGAATTTGTCCTTGTCCTCTTTTTTCAGAGCCTTTATCCATGCAAACTCCTTGGCGCCTGCCTCCATAGCCAACTCCACAAAAGCATCCCGGGTTCCCGAGGTAGGAGGTGGGCCGAGCACTTCGATTTTCGTTTCAGGAAGTTCAGGGTTGATGTCTTTCCATGTCTTGTAGGGATTGGGAACCAGTTCGCCTTCTGCTCCGCTCGGGTTCGGCACTTCTTTTGCAAGTGCAAGAAAAACATCTTTACTGCTCAACTTGAACGGTTCGGCTTTCTTTGAGTTAGCCATAACAATGCCGTCATAACCGACCTTGATCTCGACAACCCCGGTTACACCGTTTTCGGCACATTTTTCACATTCAGATTTTTTGATCCTGCGGGAAGCATTGGTAATATCCGGATGTTCCACCCCTACCCCTGCGGAAAACAGTTTAAACCCTCCACCGGAACCGGTTGATTCGATTTTGGGAGTTTTGAAATCCGTTGTCTTGCCGAACTGTTCGGCCACAACTGTTGCAAAAGGATATACCGTCGAAGAACCGACTATGCTGATATAATCACGTGCAGACTGCATTTCTTCGCCTGCCTGACCGGTTTCACCTGCGGCCTGCTCTTCCTTTCCAGGCTGACCGGCCTTGGGCCCACAGCCGATCACCGACAAAGAACCTGCCAGCAAAAGCAAAAAGGCCGCCAGAGTTACAGTTTTCTTCATTTCCGTCCCCTTGATTGTTTTGATTTAATAATAGAAACTAACAGCAAGAACGTACCATGACTGGTATGTACTGGTATTTACAATTTGATTGGCATTTCTCTATCCATGCCGAGAAGTGTTGACAAAGTTGTAACACAACTGTAGCAAACCCAATAAAAAAGCCGCCCAATAATCGGGCGGCTTTCACTGCAAGAAATCCCGTTATTAATCCTGTTACCGGCATTAATAACGGTTAACGTAACCAAGTTCACTGATCATACGCTTACCATCATCGGTTTTCGGCAGATCGATAAACTCTTTGACAACGCCTGTCGGCTCGCCATTTGTATACATGAACAAAGGACGGGCAACAGGATAAGAACCGTTTTTAACGGTTTCTTCGCTCGGAGCGACACCGTTCACGATGAGCGGCTTGACAGAATCATCAACAAAACCAAGGCCGATGAAACCGATAGCGGCAGGTGTTGACGCTACGCGGCTTTTAACAGCACCGTTACTTGCCTGTGTTTCAGCCCGCTTGGTGACAGGGTTACCTTTGCCGACAACAAGCTTCTTGAAGGAGTCCTGCGTACCGCTGTTTGATTCGCGCTGGATCACAACGATCTTTGCGTTAGGACCGCCGACCTTGCTCCAGTTGGTAACTTTTCCGGTATAAATGTCGCGAATCTGGTCG
>JAKSCY010000611.1 GCA_022360355.1 Chlorobiales bacterium | reverse complement strand
TTGACGACGATAATGTTGTCGTTTCTGAGACGGCAGTCCCCACCAAGGAAATTCCCTTTTTCATATCTAAGTTTAAAACCGTTTTGAGTGACGGCATTTTCAAGGAGTGCCAGCTTCTTTGCTTTTTTCATCGAGTTCCTCCGATTATCATCCTCTCATTCTGGGATCAAGTGCATCGCGGACGCCGTCCCCTATAAGGTTGAAGCACACGACAGTTGTAAGGATCGCTATACCGGGAAAGGTTGAAATCCACCAGTGGTTGAGCAGACTGTCCCGGCCTTCGTTGATGATGTTGCCCCAGCTTGGCGTCGGGGGCTGAACGCCAAGGCCGAGGAACGAGAGCCCTGCTTCGGTAAGGATAATGCTGCCGATACGGAGCGTTGCGGCTACAATAACCGGGGTCAGTGTGTTGGGCACGAGGTGCCGGAAAATAATGCGCAGGTGAGACAACCCGAGAGATTTTGCGGCAAGAATGAACTCCTGCTCCTTGAGCGACAGTACCTGACTGCGCACGATACGGGCGACGCCCATCCATCCCGTAAACGAAAGGGTGATGACAATCAGGAAAATTGAGTTGCCGAACGTTGCGATGATAATCAGTATCAGGAACAGTGCGGGAAACGCTATCAGGACATCGACGATACGCATGAGTGTGTTGTCGACAATTCCTCCGAAATATCCCGACGAAACGCCGACAATGGTTCCTAAGGTAACTGAAATCAGAACGACCAGGAAGCCGATCGACAGTGAGATTCTCGATCCATAGATAACCCTGCTCAGGATGTCCCGTCCATACTGGTCTGTGCCGAGAATGAAAGAGCGGGTGACGATGAATGCAGGTTCACCGTCCCTGTATTCTTTTCCTCCGGCAAGAGTTTCAAGGCCTGTGACCTTTTCCCTGTGCCCCTGATAATAGATGACCGTGTTCCCTTCGATTCGGTAACTGTCGACAAAACGGAGTTTGTGCGGTTCATTGCGGGTTTTCAGTAACTGAAAATCACTGATAAGTGTATTGGTAAGCCTGTCGCTCAGGCTGTTGCCTTTTCGCAACGGGATGGTGACCCCTTTTTGTTCCTCGAGAACAAGTGCATCTATTCGTGTGAAAGGTTGTTTATATGCTGTAACAAGAAAATCCTGTTGTTCAAATGGGCTGAAAGGAGAGACAAGCGGCGCCATAAAAGCCGTTGAATAAAGGATAAAAACAACGACTGATGCGTAAAGCGCAATCGTGTGCTTTTTAAATGAGTGCCATCCGATTTCCCGAAGACTGAGTTCATCCTGGTTTTGGGTTTCTTTGCCGGCACGGGCTTTTTTCAATGTTCCGGCTGAAAGCCATGCGAGCAGGGCGGGAATCACAAGGACATAAAGAGAGGCAATCCAGAACTCAAGGATTTCGAAGGTGAAAATCTGCCGGAAGCTTTCCGGTGAGACAACCAGGAGCGTAATGCCTGCAATCAGGGAATGGAGGCTGACAAGTATCAGTTGATGCCGCCAGAGGAGCACTGCGAGAAAGACCGCAAAAGAGATCATAAAAAAAAGGCCGGGGCCTCTCTTTTTCATGCGCAGCAGGCCAAGGCCCGGGACAATCAGGTCATACAGTGGAAGCTGTTTTGTATGCGGCATCTCTACAGAAAATAAATTATTTCCCCCAATCTCTGAAAATGGTTATTCTTCGGCCACAAAAAAAGCTGCTTTTCAAACAAAAAGCAGCTTTTTCCTGATTTGTCGGCAAAGGTCGTCTATTCTTCTTCCTCGTCCTCGGTGGCAACTTCCTCAGCGCCTTCTTCTTCAACGGCTTCAACTTCTTCAACCTCTTTCTTTGGCGCAACGATTGAAACGATCGAAGTCTCCGGGTCGCCGACGATTTCGAATTTACCCTCGTAGGTTTCTGCAGGGATTTCACCGATATGCATTGTCTGTCCGAGCTCCAGGCTGGAGATATCAATGGTAATCTGCTGCGGAATGTTTGAGGGTACACCTTTTACCTTCAATGAATGCTGGATGACCTGTACATTGCCACCGGCCACAACGCCTATAGCTTCACCGGTGAAACTGGTCGGTATGTCCATTTCAAGAACTTCTCCTGCAGAGAAGAATTGAAAATCCGCATGAATAATCCGGTCTGTTACCCGGTCAAACTGTATATCTTTGAGAAAAGAACGCTTTGACTCGCCGTCAGGAAACGTGAGGTCAATGAGGTGTGATCCGGAAGAATGGACCAGTTTATCCAGAGACAGTTCGTTAACACAGATATGAAGGGTTTCTTCACCTTTATGGTAAACGACTGCCGGGACTTTTCCTTCGTTGCGTAACTTTTTTGCTTCTTTTTTGTTGCAAACGCGAGGTTCAACGTTGAGTACGATACTTTCCATGCTATTCCTTGATCTCTTTTATCGCTTTAGTGTGGTTGTTTGTGATTTTTGAAAGATTTTTGCTGTCGAACAGGCAACTGACCGAGTCGTCCCCGGAAATTCTCTTGATGGCTTCGCCGAACAGGTTGCTGACCGTGACGGTTTCAAGTTTTGGCGACGGGTCATGCCCGGTCACAACCGAATCGGTAATGATGACCTTTTCAAGCACGGAACCGTTGATGCGGTCAATAGCCGGACCGGAAAGGATGCCGTGCGTTGCAGCGGCGAATACTTTTCTGCCGCCTGCATCCTGTATTGCCTTTGCAGCGTTGACGAGAGTCCCTGCAGTATCGATCATGTCGTCAACAAGAAGGACATCTTTGCCGTTTACGTCGCCTATGATATTCATGACTTCGGCGACATTCGCTTTCGGGCGCCGCTTGTCGACAATGACAAGATCGGTCCCAAGGGCCTCGGCAAAAGCTCTCGCAAGTTTCACGCCGCCGACATCAGGTGAGGCAACAACGAGGTTACCGTTGAGATTCATATTGATGATGTGATCGATAAGTACCACGCTCGAGTAAAGGTGGTCAAAAGGAATATCGAAAAATCCCTGGATCTGTGCGGCATGCAGATCCATTGTGAGTATGCGGTTTGCGCCTGCTTTTGTAAGCAGATTGGCAACAAGTTTTGCAGTAATGGCTACCCTGGGGCGATCTTTTCGATCCTGCCGGGCATAGCCATAGTAAGGGATGACCGCAGTAATTCTTGCGGCAGATGAGCGTTTGGCAGCATCGATCATTATGAGCAGCTCCATCAGATTGTCGGCCGGTGGATTGGTCGACTGTATAATGAACATGTCGGAGCCTCTTATGGACTCGAAATAGTTGACCGAGATTTCCCCGTCTGAAAAATTTTCTACCTTTGCGTTGCAAAGGGACGTACCGAGGTAGTCGGCAATTTTTTCGGCCAAAGCGGTATTGCTTCGCCCTGCAAAAATTTTGATCGGATTTGCCATGGCTCCCTGCTTTTTCAAATGAAACGGATTATATTGAGGCTGTGCCTGAATTCCCCTGCAGTCAAAGAGTGTGCCGCGGACCTTCAAAAAACCTCAATGCCGACGAATATAATAAAAATTGGCAGAAATTTAACAATGAAGATACACGAGATACAAGCGTACCTTGAGCGTTATTTCGACAAGGTTGAGCTTGTCGGCAGTAGTGATGTCACTATTGACGGACCGGCAAAAATAGAAAATGCCACAAAAGGCAAGGTGAGCTTTGTGGCCAATGAAAAATATATCAGGTTTATAGAATCAACCAAAGCCTCTCTGCTTATTGTAGGTGAGCAAACACCCACTGTACAATATAGTGACCGCCTGAGTTTCCTGAAAGTAAAAGATCCATATACTGCGTTTGTTTTTGTGCTTCAGAAATTTTCCACACCGCGGATGATTGCGGCTCGGGGCGTTTCTTCTTCTGCGGTCATAGGTGAAAATGTCACATTGGGGGAAAACGTTTCTATCGGTGAGCATGTGGTGATAGGCGACCATTGTGTTGTCGGGAATAACACGGTTATCGGTCCCAGTACAGTACTGATGGAACGGGTGGTTACAGGCAGGGATTGTATACTTTTCCCCCATGTCGTCTGCTATGATGGAACTATTCTGGGAGAACGTGTTACGATACACAGCGGTACGGTTGTCGGTGCCGACGGATTCGGCTTCGCTCCCCAGCCGGACGGTGCCTATATCAAGATTCCCCAGATGGGTATTGTCGAGATACATGATGATGTTGAAATAGGTGCCAACAGCACCATTGACCGTGCGACTATGGGCAGTACGGTTATTGAGAAAGGGGCGAAGATAGACAATCTTGTACAGGTTGCCCATAATTGCAGAATAGGAGAAAACACGGTTATTGCATCACAAGCAGGTATCTCCGGAAGTGTCAGCATAGGAAAGGACTGCATGATAGGCGGACAGGCAGGATTTGCCGGTCATCTTTCGCTTCCCGACAGGACCCAGGTGGCAGCGAAGGCTGGTGTTTCTAAATCCACTCTCAAAAGTGGGCAGACATTGAG
>JAKSCY010000593.1 GCA_022360355.1 Chlorobiales bacterium | reverse complement strand
GTATCTGAGGCTATGCTGGCACCTCGAATAGAAGGCACTGCCCCGGTTCCGTTTCAAGTTGAAGTCTGTGGCCGGTCACCGGGTAAACGGTTCCGGATACCATATCTGTTAGCGTAAAACTTTTCTGGTGAAATTCCATGTACCCGGCAACATTATTTTCCGGATTGCTGTTTCCGATAAAAAGAAGGCTCTTGTCTTGTGTGCTGCGCATGATTGCAAGCAGTTCGGGGGAGGAGACAAATGGCAGGGTGAGGGAGCCGGGATTGCCGTTTTGTATGATTTCCGCATACCTGCTGCGCAGAGAAAGCATGGTGTTGATGAAATCCGTCAGTGGTTCAAGGTTGTTGCAGTCTGACCAGTCGTAATTGCAGGCGCTGAAGAGCGGCAGCTTTTCGGCGGGCCATTTTTCTCTGTCTTCCGGCGTGAAGTTCAGTCCGAGGTTTACCGGTTTTGGTTCACAGATTTCCATACCGGAATGAATAAACGGTATAGACGGAAGCACCATCGCAAGGCCGAATATGAATCTGGATCGGTTTCTTCCTGATGTTTTTCCATCAAGATTGTGGCATACTCTCGGGGTGTTATGATTTTCACCGGTTCCGAAAAAAGGAACAACCACGCCGGTTTTGTTCAGGTAGTTGAGAAGCCCTCTGATGTATACAGGGTCCTGAATGACAAACGGTAACGAGCCGAAAACTGCATTGAACCCTTCTTCCCTGATCGAGGGAGAAGGATCGAAGTTTTCATCCCAGAAAGCAAAATCAGGATTGTTCTCTCGCGCTTTTTCTACGATGGCAGCTTTCAGTGCCGAGGGAAGAGCATGGCCCATATCGATCATTGCTCCGTTTATGGCATAGTGCTCCTGAAAGTACGGGATGATTCCGATAATGGCATCCCACAGCTCCCTGTTGACATATTCAGGCCGGTCGAGTCCGGTGTCGTACATTCGTATCGTATTGTATGCGATATAGTTGAACGATTCGTGCCGGTGCAGTTTCAGGTAGGCTACGTCTGTCCATGGGGGTTGTGTATCGTCAGGGGGCCAGTCGGAAAAGGCGCTCGCCACGGTGCATGTCGTGCCGTCAGCAGTTACGCCTCGTACTCCTTTTTCCGATATGGAGATCCTTTCCGGTGTTTCCGTAAATTGTTGCCTGAAACTCTCCGAAGGTGCGGGAAGAGAGGAAAAATCATGTTTATCTACCTTTTCATAGATCGCATGGAGTGTTTCCTGGTCAAACACAGGCGGGGCGTATGATTCAGGTAAGAACCCTTCAGGGTTCGCCCGCAGCCAGTAATACCAGTCGGGATGTTCTTCTACCCAGTCGCTGTCAACCGATGTTGTTCTGAAAACAAATTCGAGAACCACCCGCAATCCCGTAATGTGGGCAGCCTCCATGAAGGCTGTGAATTCCGTTTCCGCAGAAAGCCCGAGTACCGGTTCAGCCAGCAGCGGATCGATCTGTTGAGGATTCTTGACTGCATAGGGTGATCCGAGGTTTCCCTTTTTATTCGTTTGGCCCGGCATGGTTACCGGAAGAAGGTAAATGGTATTGATTCCGAGGCGTTCAAGATAAGGGAGCAGTGCAATTGATTTAAGGAACGTCCCTGTTTCGCGGAAGCCGCAGGGGAGCGGTTTGGCAGATACCGAGCCGTCGCGGTTGTGGTCGAACGCCGTGGTAAGACGGACGAACAGGTTGTAGACAAGACTGTTACGGGTCCATTCATTTGCTGATGTGCCCGGCAGCGAAAGCGGAAGCGGTTTTCGTGAGAGCAACGTTTCGAGAATTTGCTTGTAATACTCGACCGGGGAGACCTCCGACATTCCGGTATTGTTGTCCTGCCAGATTCTCGGTATGTAATATGGCGATGAAGCACTGCCTTTTTTTGCCTTTCCCAGTGCGCTGAGGATTATTTCGAGATGATGTGAACTCAATTCCGGATTGCTGTCGTTATCTGGGTCTGTAATGTTGTACAACTTAGGTAACTAATGTACATAAAGCTATTTTACTCCCCAATGAGGAATGTTCGAATGATAATAGAGTATGACGGTACGGATTATGCCGGCTGGCAGAAACAGCCGGGCGGGGTGAATACCGTTCAGGGAGTGCTTGAGGCGGCATTGAGCCACATTGTTCAGGAACCTGTTCTGTTGACGGCTGCCGGGAGGACCGACAGGGGAGTTCATGCAAGAGGTCAGGTTGCGAATTTCAGAACGGAATCGGCCATCTCTCTTGAACGGCTCATGCATGCGGTTAACGGTCTTCTGCCCGACACCGTCTGTGTCAGGAATATCAGGGAAGTTCCTGATACATTTCACGCACGTTACAGTGCGCTCGTCAGGGAATACCGTTACTTTATTCTTGAAAAAAGATCGGCAATCGATCAAAGATACGCTGGATACCACGGTTTTCCGCTTGACCTTGAACGGTTGAACCTTTGTGCGAAGGAGATTGTCGGCAGGCATGATTTTGCCGTGTATGCAAAGGGCTGTTCCTCCGCTGAAAACACTTTCTGCACAGTGTACGGTACGGCATGGGGCCGTCATGAGGATATGGTTGTTTTCAGGATTTCGGCCAACAGATTTCTCAGAACCATGGTTCGTTTTCTGGTTTCGGCTCAACTCGGTGCGTCTCCTGGAGAGCTTGAGGAAACGTTGCGGACAGGCAGGCTTTTAAAAAGCCTTGTCCCTGCGGACCCCGCAGGACTTTTTCTCTGGCAGGTGGTGTATTAGAGTAGCTCCCGGTTGTAATAATGAGGATGGCTGTTTATGTTAAATACGTGTGTTTTTCATGTTGTGCGTTCAGTTACTGACTACTTGTAAATGCCCCCAAAAGAGTCGTTGCTTGTGAAAGTTTCGCATGTTTATACTTTTCCGGTTGTTTTTTCCCTCCTTCTGACATCTGTTTATTCTGAAGGATACGCGGCGCGGACCGACAGAAAGGCCGATAATACAAAGGTTGCTGAAATACTCGACAGCCTCGCGACGTCTACGTATTTCAGGGATGGTCAGTTCGGATATCCACCTGCCTTCATTCCGCAGTTTGACGATCAAACCTATTCGGAAAGAATAGCCTACCTGAACAGCAAGACCCAGCTCAGGCTGGTCTATAACCGTCATGTCAAGAGCTTTATCAGGCTTTATTCGGTCGACAAGCGGCAACTGACAGCGAAAGTTCTCGGTCTGACCAAAGTGTATTTTCCGCTTTTCGAAGAGAAGCTTCGACAGTATAATATCCCTCCTGAGCTGAAGTATCTTGCGATTGTCGAGTCGGCACTGAATCCTACCGCGGTATCGAAAGCAAACGCTAAAGGTCTCTGGCAGTTTATATACGGAACCGGCAAGATGTATGGCCTGGAATCGTCGGCATTTATCGAAGACCGGTTTGATCCCGAGAAGGCAACCATAGCCGCCTGCCAGCACATGCGGGATCTTTATAATATCTACGGGGACTGGTTTCTGGTGCTTGCCGCCTATAACTCCGGTGCTGGTAATGTCAACAAGGCTATTCGCCGTTCGGGCGGAGCCAGGGACTATTGGGCTATCTGGTCGAATCTTCCTTCGGAAACCAGAGGGTACGTGCCGGCTTTTATCGCCGTTACCTACATCATGAACTATTACCGTGAGCATAATATTTGGCCCATAGAGCCAGAGTATTTGTATAGCGATATCGGTGCTGTGAAGGTGTCGGATGTTGTGGCTTTTGATCAGCTCAGCGAGGTTGTAGGTGTTCCGGTTGAGGTTTTGCAGTTTCTCAATCCCCAGTTCAAACTGAACCTTGTGCCTGCTGATACCCGCAATCCATACTACCTCAGGCTGCCCAGGGAATATCTCGAAAAGTTCACGAAGCAGGAAAAAGAAATATATGCTCACAAGAGCAAGCAGGGACTTGACGGGGCAGCTTTGCTGGCGAAAATGCGCGAGGTGACGAAGAGTCCTCCTCAAAAACAGCAGAACATTCATGTTGTCAGGCGTGGCGAGACTCTCGCTTCTATAGCAAGAGTGTACCGCTGCTATGTCAGCCAGCTTGTCCAGTGGAATGATCTGAAGAACTCAAGAATTTATCCCGGCCAAAAACTCAAGGTCTTTGGGGCTCCCGGGCCTTCTGGCCGCAGCGGTGCCAGGAAATCATCAACGGTGTACCACAAGGTGAAACGGGGAGAAAGCCTGGGACTGATTGCGAAAAAGTATGGTGTCAGTGTCGGCAAGCTGGCTTCCTGGAACAGTCTCGGTCGCAAGCGTACGATTTATCCGGGCCAGAAACTCAAGGTTCATGGAGCAACCTCCCCGGTTTCCTCTTCAGGGAAGACCTCTCACAAGGTAAGGCGGGGAGAAAGCCTGGGACTGATTGCGAAAAAGTACGGTATCAGTGTCGGCAAGCTGGTTTCCTGGAACAGTCTTGACCGCAAGCATATGATCTATCCGGGTCAGAAGCTCAAGCTCTATGCGCCGACAAAAATTCACAAGGTGAAAAGGGGAGAGAGTCTGGGGCTTATCGCCAGAAAGTACGGGGTAAGTGTGAGTCAACTTGTGTCGTGGAACAACCTCGGTCGCAAGCGCACGATTTATCCCGGCCAGAAGCTGAAAATCCACACAAACTGACAGATGTTTTCTGCTGTCATCTGATTTTTTCGGTACGGTGACGTCCGAAAACAGGCCGCCCGGAGCAAATAAACAGGTTTTTCAGAGAATCACGGATTCCGTGATTCCCGTTTGTATGTAAAAAGGATAATTTTATTATCTTTAGCCTTCTATAAAACAGTGTGCCAGGAACAGGGTAAGTTGGGTTTTTATGTGTTTGCGATACTGCTTTTCAATTTTCCAACAAATGAGAATCAATATTACGTATGCGAAATATCATTTTTACGGGTAAGGGAGGCGTTGGTAAAACCTCTGTTGCCGCTGCAACGGCGTTGAAAGCCGCTGAGTTAGGGTACAAAACGTTGATCATGTCAACTGATCCGGCGCACAGTCTTGGTGATTCACTGGACATAACCCTTGGTCCTTCACCTGTCAAGGTCGCTGAAAATCTCTGGGGACAGGAAGTCAGTGTATTTGGTGACCTCAACCTGAACTGGGATGTTGTCCGTGAACACTTTGCACAGTTGATGGAGTCGAGAGGAGTAGAAGGCATTTATGCTGAAGAGATGGGAGTTCTGCCCGGCATGGAAGAGCTGTTCTCGCTTTCCTATATCAAACGCTACAACGAGGAGCAAAAAGATTATGATCTCCTTGTCGTTGACTGTGCCCCGACGGGCGAAACGCTTCGGCTTCTTTCTCTGCCGGAAACATTCGGATGGTTCATAAAACTGATCCGCAATGTTGAAAAATACATGGTTAAGCCGGTTATCAGGCCGCTTTCCAAGAAAGTCAAAAAGATCGATGCAATAGTTGCGCCGGAAGAGGTCTACGAGAAAGTCGATAACCTGTTTGCATCCACCGAAGGGATAATCGATCTGCTTGCTGATGGTTCGAAAACCACTGTCCGCCTGGTTATGAACCCTGAGAAGATGGTTATCAAGGAGTCCATGAGGGCTCTTACCTATCTCAACCTCTACGGTATAACCGTGGACAGCATCACTATCAACAGGGTAATGCCTGATCATACGGAAGATCCGTATTTCAAGAAATGGAGGGGTATTCAGCAGAATTATATCAGCCAGATCGAGAATGCATTTGCTCCTATTCCGATCGGTCAGGTTCCTCTGCTTGAGCAGGAAGTTGTCGGTCTGGACATGTTAAGGCAGGTGGGATCAAAAGTGTACGGTGAGAAGGACCCGATGGATATTTTCTTCAAGGAGAATCCTATCGATATCCAGAAGGTTCATGAAGGGCATTACAAGGTAAGAGTAAGATTGCCGTTCATGGAAGACATGGGCGTTGAACCGAAGATTCTGAAACTCGGAGACGATCTGACTATCAGGATCGGCGATTATCAGAAGATTGTCGCTCTTCCGATCTTCATTGCGGGGCTGGAATCAAGCGGTGCAAGCTTTGAAGAGGGATGGCTGACCGTTGATTTTACCAAGGAAGAAGAGGGCGTTGATGCATAATAGCAGGTGGCTTCCACAGTATCTGTAACTGAAAAACCTGCTCACGCGAGCAGGTTTTTTTGTTGTGTGAAGGTTGTTTTCCTGTTCACATGTTTCTTGTGATGTACTGCTATAGGGGTTTCCATGCTGAAAGGGCGGAATTTATTGTTTCGATTGATGATTGTTTATTACTGAGTTTTTTTATTTTCCTTGCTATTACAGGCATTTTTATAAAATCTTTGTTCAAAGCTCTGCATGAACACGGCAACAGGGCTCTATGACAAACATTAGATTTTTATCGTAAGCTGATGCATCGGTTACAAGATATACGAGTTTCGAATATTGAACGGTTAACGACTCCGCGTTCGCTTAAAGAAAGACTTCTGGTTACGAGAGCAATTGCCGATACAGTTGTTAAGGGGCGTCAGGAGGTCGAGAATATTTTAACCGGCAAGGACTCCAGACTTCTGGTTATTATCGGTCCTTGCTCTATTCACGACATCAATGCGGCCATGGAATATGGCCGCCGGCTGAAAGATCTGCGTGAAGAGCTGAAGGACGATCTCTGTATCATCATGCGGGTTTATTTTGAGAAACCCAGAACGACAATCGGCTGGAAAGGCTTTATCAATGATCCTCATCTTGACGGATCTTTTGATATAGAGCATGGCTTGTATTATGCACGCAAGCTTCTGCTTGATATCAATGCGCTTGGACTGCCGGCGGCAACCGAGTTTCTCGATCCTTTTACCCCTCAGTATGTTGCCGATCTTGTGAGCTGGGCAGCAATCGGCGCGAGAACGATCGAATCACAGACTCATCGTCAGATGGCAAGCGGGCTCTCGATGCCCGTCGGGTTCAAAAATTCAACAGACGGCAGGATACAGGTTGCAATAGACGCAATACGTTCGGCAATGCACTCGCACAGTTTCCTGGGAATCGACACTGAAGGACACAGCAGCGTTATTACAACAACGGGTAACCCGTTTGGTCATATGGTGCTTCGAGGGGGGGCAGAGGGCCCGAATTATGATGCGGAAAAAATTGCCAGTGCTGAAAACCGCCTTGAAGCAGCAGGACTTTCCAAAAATCTTCTGGTTGATTGCAGTCATGCAAATTCAAGAAAAAAATATGACCAGCAATCCGAGGTATGGAACAGTATCATCAAGCAGCGTGTCGGCGGTACCATGAGCATTCTCGGAGTGATGATTGAAAGCAATCTGTTTTGCGGCAATCAGCCATTCCCTGATAATCCCTCGGACTTACAGTACGGGATTTCAATCACCGATGCCTGTATCTCGTGGGAGGAGACAGTGAAAATTCTGCGTGACGGTGCCATGAAACTGCATGCCGCGTTTTCCAGTGCCGAAGCGTGATTGTGTTTACATAAAAAAACGTAACATTAACCTTTAGGGGAATACTATGAACATAGATCGTCTTGTGTTTGCCGTAGCCGGTTTTTTTATTCTTGCAAGTCTTCTGCTGGCAATAAATTTCAGTCTTAACTGGTTGTGGTTTACCGGTTTTGTAGGTCTGAACATGTTTCAGGCAGCCTTTACCGGATTCTGTCCCTTGGCAAAGATTCTGAAGACCGCCGGATTCGAGGCAGGTACTGCATTCAAGTAAATCATGTCCGGAAAGGTTGATCGAAGGCCCCCTCATTCAGGGGGTTTTTGTTTCGTTGCCCTTTGTTAACCCCAATTTCATGTCATTATGTCTGTTGAGATTAGGCGTGTTCAAAACAAAAGAGATACAAAGCGGTTTATAAAATTTGCCTGGAAGGTATACAGGAAAGACCCTGAGCTGAACAGGTACTGGGTGCCGCCTGTTGTTGCCGATTACATGAAAACTCTTGATAAAGAGAAGTATCCCCTGTACGATCATGCTGATATTGCCTTGTTTGCCGCCTGGAAAAACGGACGGATGGCAGGGACTATTGCGGCGGTTGAAAACAGGAGACATAATGAAATTCACAATGACAAAGCCGGTTTCTGGGGTTTTTTTGAATGTATTAACGATCAGGATGTGGCCAACGCACTTTTTGACGCTGCTTCGCAATGGCTCAGGACAAAAGGGCTCGATGCCATGCGGGGGCCCGTCAGCCCTTCCATGAACGATCAGTGCGGTATGCTGGTGAAAGGTTTTGACAGTTCGCCCGTGTTTCTGATGCTCTACAACCCTCAGTATTACAACAACCTTGTCACCAACGCCGGGCACAGGATCGGACAGGAACTTCTTGCATGGTATATCGATCAGGATCTTATCGATATCGAGCGTCTCGGCAGGATTGCCCGGCACGTCATGAAGCGCGAACAGCTTTCGGTCAGAACCATCAACATGAGGGATTTTGAGAATGAGGTTGCAATAATCAGGGATATTTATAACAGGGCCTGGGAAAAGAACTGGGGTTTCGTGCCGGCGACCGACAAGGAGTTTGCTTTCATGGCAAAAAGCATGAAGGCGGTTGCAAAAGAGCATTTTATCTATTTTGTCGAAGATAAAGAGGGGAAGCCTATCGGTTTTTCACTGACCCTGCCCGACATGAACATTCCGCTCAAGCATGTCAACGGCAATCCTTTCACACCGTGGGGGCTTGTGAAGCTCTGGTGGTACGGCAGAAACATTTCAGCGTTCAGGACTATTACGATGGGGGTTCTTCCCGAGTACCGCAACAAAGGGATAGACAGTATTCTCAATGCCCAGATCTCACAATACGGCGGGAAATATGGTCTTTATTCAAGTGAAATGAGCTGGGTGCTGAAGTCCAACGAAGCGATGAGCAAGCTTGCGAAAGTGATCGGAGGAATTCCCTACAAGGAGTATGTTATATACGAAAAGGAAATCTGAAGACAAGTCAAAGGTCGAAAG
>JAKSCY010000554.1 GCA_022360355.1 Chlorobiales bacterium | reverse complement strand
CGCAACTTCGATGCGCTGATGGATGTCCGCAATATTGCCTATTCGGGTCAGTGCATTCACAATGCCGGTGTAAAGCACCAGGTTGTTATTGCCCTGATGGGGCTTCCTCCGGGCCTGAATGAGAACTACTGTCATACACCGCAGTTCTATATCGATAAACTCAGGGAGATTGTCGATGCCGAGATTCCATTTGACAGCGTGGCGTTCAAGGATGCATCGGGTACAACCACGCCGGCGGTTGTTTTCGAGGCTATCAAGGGGGCAAGGAAAATGCTTCCGCAGGATACGGTTATCGAGTTTCATACCCACGACACGGCAGGTATGGGCGTTGCCTGTAACTTTGCGGCTATCGAGGCCGGTGCGGATATTATCGATCTTGCGATGGCCCCCGTGAGCGGAGGTACGGCGCAAATTGATATTCTGACCATGTGGCACAGGCTCAGGGGAACCGATTACACCCTGGATATCGATCAGGAGAAAATTATCGAAGTCGAGGCGATGTTTATCGATCATATGGAAAAGTATTATATGCCTCCTGAAGCCAAAGAAGTGAATCCATTGATTCCGTTTTCTCCGATGCCGGGAGGTGCGTTGACTGCCAACACGCAGATGATGCGAGATAACAATTCCCTGCACCTGTTCCCCGAGGTTATCAAAAACATGCGCGAGGTTGTAGCCAAAGGTGGTTTTGGCTCTTCCGTGACGCCGGTGTCTCAGTTCTACTTCCAGCAGGCTTTTGCCAATACCGTTCAGGGAAAATGGAAAAAGATTACCGAAAGCTATGGCAAAATGGTGCTTGGCTATTTCGGACGAACACCGGCTGAGCCGGATCCGGAAATTGTCAAGCTTGCAGCCGAACAACTCGAGCTTGAGCCGACCACTGAAGATGTTCATGACATCAATGACCGGAACCCTGAGCTCGGTATCGGGTACAACAGGGAGATTCTCGAAAAAGAGGGGCTTCCTGTAACCGATGAGAACATCTTTATCTCTGCAACCTGTGGTGCAAAGGGGATAGCATTCCTCAAGGGTGATGCACCGCTGGGGATTCGTTACAAGGAGGATGTCGAGGCCGAGGCGGCTGAAAAGCAGACGCCTAAAACCACTGCGAAACCGGACGCTCCGGTGTCGAAATCTTCTTCCGGCAGCTATACCGTCACGGTTGATGGACGGCCTTACAATGTTATGGTTGCTGAAGGCACGGGGGCTGTGCAGGCCGTTACGCCGGTTGCAGCACCTGCAGCTTCTGCTTCAACGGAGTCTCCGGGAGAAGGTGTGCCGGTTGAAGCTGCGATGCCCGGAAGTGTTGTTGCAATCGAGGTAGAGGTTGGAGACAGTGTCAGCGAAGGAGACGATGTCCTTATCATCGAGGCCATGAAAATGGAGTCGCCGGTAAAGGCACCGAAATCCGGCAAAGTTATTTCCATCGAGGTT
>JAKSCY010000319.1 GCA_022360355.1 Chlorobiales bacterium | reverse complement strand
AGGATACGCCCTCAGAAACGCGTGGGCGCGGCTGGCAAGATATTACCTTGACAATGTCGATGCTTTTTTGTGCCTGACGGAATTTCAGAAGCAGAAGCTGATTGACAACGGTTTTGCGCGGGATCGTTGTTTTGTTCTGCCGAATTTTTTTGACGGAAAGCTCAATACTACTGCTGTCGGAGGGGGAAAAAACACCGGGACGTACGTGGCTTTTGCCGGAAGGATCAGCAAGGAAAAAGGTATTAATTTGTTGTACAGTGCTGCACGCCTGCTTCCTGATATTTCTTTCAGGATTGCGGGCAAGGTGGCCGATCCTGTCTTTTTTGATAAAAAGCCTGACAATGTTGAGCTGACAGGGCTTCTTAGCGAGGAAAAGTTACAGGACTTTTATGCTAATGCCACACTGTTTATTTTGAGCAGTGTCTGTTATGAGGGTTTTCCCATGGTTATCCTCGAAGCCATGAATTTCGGCCTTCCGGTAATTGTGCCGAGGCTTGGAGGCATGCCTGAAATAGTCAGAGACGGCGTGACGGGAAGAACGTATGAACCGGGAAACTGTGAGGATCTTGTGAAAGCGATAAAAGAGCTGTGGCATGATAAAAAAGCTGCTTTTAGTATGAGCAGGTCGTCTCATGAAGAGTTAATAAGAAATTACCTGCCTGAAGTATATTATAAAGGGCTCGTCGGGATATACGGAAAACTGAAGAAAGGTCCGGTTTGAACACAACTCGGGTGGATGTTTAATGCGAATACTCCTGATTCATAATCACTATGGTGGCATTTCCGGAGAGTCGACTGTCATGGAGGTACATAAGTCCATGTTCAGCAGTCACGGACATCAGGTCAGGTGCTATACCCGGAGCAGCGTTGAACTGGAGGCCATGAAGTTCGGAAAAGCGCGTGCCTTTTTCAGCGGTTTCCATAACCCTGCATCGGTAAGAGAGGTCAAGAAGGTGGTCGAGGAATTCATGCCGGATGTTGTGCATATCCATAACCTCTACCCCCTGGTCTCCCCGGCAATTCTTCCGCATATCCGCAAGTTTGGCGTTCCTGTGGTTATGACGGTGCATAACTATCGTTTGGTGTGTCCGAACGGTTTGTTTTACAACAGAACAGGGATTTGTGAGGAGTGTGCAGGAGGAAAAGAGTGGAACTGTGCCAGGTTCAACTGTGAGGAATCTCTGCCCAAAAGCATAGGATACGCCCTCAGAAACGCGTGGGCGCGGCTGGCAAGATATTACCTTGACAATGTCGATGCTTTTTTGTGCCTGACGGAATTTCAGAAGCAGAAGCTGATTGACAACGGTTTT
>JAKSCY010000312.1 GCA_022360355.1 Chlorobiales bacterium | reverse complement strand
TACTCATAAAACAAACCGTTTACTATCGAGTCATGTTTGTTACAGGGTGCTGATCGACGACGCAATTTCCTGACTGAATGTTTCTGCCAGGCTTTCCGCACGATCCCTGTTTTTTGCTTCAGTGTATATCCTGAGAACCGGTTCTGTATTTGACGGTCTTATATGTACCCATTCATCGGGGAAGTCGAGTTTCATACCGTCTTCCCGGTTTACTGCCGCTTCAGGATACCTGTTTGCGATCGCTGAAAATATGTCGTCAAGGTTTTCCGGTTTGCGTGCAAGCCGAACCTTTTGCTTCGCCATAAAATAATCCGGAAAATGTTTTCTGAAACCGGAAAGCCTTTTGTTTTGAACATTCTTTTCGCGCCAGTCTGTGAATGCCTGGAGCATAAGAGCGATGCCTGCAAGAGCATCCCGGCCGTAGTGAAGCTCCGGAAGAATGATACCCCCGTTACCTTCTCCACCGATCACGGCGCCCTGCTGTTTCATGACATCGATCACGTTTGCTTCGCCGACTTTGGCGCTGTAACAGGCCTGGCCGTGTCTTGCAGCGATATCCCGGAGTGCTCTGCTGCTTGAGAGGTTATTGACAACGGGTCCCTGTTTGTGCTGCAGGTAAAAGTCAGCGCAGGCAACCAGCGAATATTCTTCACCGAACAGGGTGCCATCCTCACATATCAGTGCCAGACGGTCGACATCGGGGTCAACGACTATCGCCAAATCACACTGTTTTTCTTTCAAGGCTTCAACCGTTGCGGCCATGTGCTCAGGGAGGGGCTCAGGGTTTCTCGGGAATATTCCGGTACCATTACAGAATATGGTTTCAACCTGCTCGACTCCCAGTTTCCTGCATAATTCAGGCACGATTGATGAGCCGGCACCTTCAACCGCATCCACCAGTATTCTGAAGCGCTGAGCAGAGATCTTTTCAACATCGACAGAGGAAAGTGAGAGAATCCGGTCGATGTGCACGCTGTCATACTGGAGGTTCTCCTTCGTTGACCCGATATGCGCCCAGTCGGCAAGCCTGAACTGTTCATTCCTGTAAATGTCGAGCATCTGCCGAACCTCATGTTCGTTAAGGAACTCTCCCTGTCTGTTGAGCAGCTTAAGGGCGTTCCATTCAACAGGATTGTGTGATGCAGTGATAATGATGCCGCCGTCGGCCTGTTCCGCAGCAGTGGCAATTTCAACGGTTGGTGTTGTTGCAATACCAAGATCGATAACCTTGCACCCGCAAAGCGCGAGAGTGCTCCCTACAAGACCGGCAACGGCGGCACCGGTTGGGCGCGTATCTCTTCCTATAACGATTTTCAGGCGCGTGTCTTTTCCTGTTGTTTTTTCCGGGCGGCTTTGTGTGCGCAGCCAGGTTGCAAATGCCTGCACGAACGTCGTGAGAACATCAGGGGTAAGGCTTGTTCCTACGATACCACGGATACCGGATACGCTTATCATCAAGCTCATGAGGGATGTTTTTTTAATCTGTTGTTGAGTTTTCAAATTCCACCGAACCAGAGCCTCGAATGAAGCCGGTTGTGTAACCGGGCGTGTCCCAGGTGCATGACGGCAGAGGCCGAACCAATATAGTGAAAAGTCGATAGACAAGGGTTATCCGGAAATGGTCGTTTCGAGCGAATTGGTTTTTGTAATAAAAGAACAGTTTTATATATTTAAGACCTTTTGATCTGAAAATTGATTCCGAAGGGACTCGATAGGACGGCACAGAAGGGTTTTCAGCCGCGCAGGCCGTCTTCGATCCCGTTATCACAACATTAGTTATATAAGAGTTACGTTTTATGCCGTTACACAAATCAGCTGAAAAAAGGCTCCGTCAATCTGCAAGGCGCAATGAAAGAAACAGGGCAAGGAAGAAAGAGCTGAAGGTGCTTTTGAAAAACGTTCAGAAGTTAATCGATACCAGTGCCGACAAGGGAGAAGTCGAGGCAGCATACCGTTCGGCCATTCAGAAACTTGACAGGCTGGGAGTGAAACGCTACATTCATCCTAACAAGGCATCACGCAAAAAATCCCAGCTCTCAAGGTTGCTGAACAACTATATGAAGGCAGGATAGTTTTTTGTCCCCTCTTTTTTTGCATTTTGATTCTTCATATGATAACCTGCGTTGCATGTGTTCTGTAATCCTGTAAATATGCGGCGCTGAGGTTCTTTATACACTGTCATGTTTACATATTTTCGCGGCGAGCTGATTGAGGCTTCTCCGGATGATGCTGTTATTGACGTATCCGGTGTGGGGTATCGTCTGTTGATATCTGCCACAACCTATCATCAACTTCCTGAACCGGGATCGCAGGTGCTGGTTCTGGCGCACCTTCATGTCAAGGAAGATCTGATGCAGCTGTATGGCTTTCTCGATGAGGAGGAGCGTCAGTTGTTCAGGCTGTTGCTTTCGATTTCAGGAGTCGGTCCAAAACTTGCGCTCGCTATTCTTTCCGGTTTACAGGTTCAGGAAATACAGGAAGCGATAGTATCGAATATGCCGGAGAGGCTGTTTGCGATTTCCGGAGTGGGTAAAAAAACATCGGCACGAATTGTTCTTGAACTGCGGGACAGGATACTGAAGCTTCGTCCTCCGGGTGGGGCAACGCCATCTTCGCGTGTGTCGGAAGGTTCCATGCGGGACGATGCGATAAATGCCCTGGTGACTCTCGGTTTTTCACGATCTGTTGCACAAAAAGCGGTTTCCGGATCACAGGCAACTCTCAAGGACCCGCAGGTTGAGGATCTGGTAAGAGACGCATTGTTTGCTATTCGAACTCCCTAAGCTCAATTCATGGAACCCTCGAGTCAATGCCGGTGAAGTATCAGGAAGCCATCGATTTTCTTTTCCCTCTGTGCCGGTTCGGCATGAAACCCGGCCTGGAAAGAGTGCTTCGGCTTTTACGTACCGCAGGCGATCCTCAGAAAAGTCTGGGAAAAGTTGTTCATGTTGCCGGCACAAACGGGAAGGGTACCGTTGCGTGTGCAACAGCCGCTGTATTCTCTGCCGCGGGTTATACGACGGGGCTGTATACATCACCTCATCTTGTTTCATTTACAGAGCGCTTTCGCGTCAATGGCAGCAAGATACCCGAATCCCGGGTTGCGGCATACAGCGCTGTACTGAAAAAGGATATCATCGCCGGTAAAGCAACTTTTTTTGAAGCAGCGACAGCTATTGCGTTTATGTATTTCAGCGATATGGCGGTGGATGTATCGGTTATTGAGACCGGTATGGGGGGAAGGCTGGACGCCACGAATGTTGTCGAGCCTGATTATGTCATTATTCCGAGTATAGGGAGAGATCATACCGGGTGGCTTGGTGAGACAATCGGGGAGATCGCTGCTGAAAAAGCCGCGATCATCAAGAAAGGTTCCAGAGTGTATACGGCTGTACAGGATCCTGAGGCTCTCGGGCCTATTTTTGAAAGGGCGGATGCGGTTGGTGCCAGGGTAACAGTGCTTCAGGATACGGCAGAGTGCGCTGTGCATTCGGCTTCTGTCGGTCAACTCGATTTTTCCCTGAAGGCGCCTGGGATAAGCCTCCAGAACCTCAAGACTCCGGTGACGGGAGATTTTCATGTATCGAACCTTTCTCTTGCCGCTTTGGTCGCATGTGATGCCGGTGTTGAAGAAAGTTCTATCCGGGAGGGGCTGTTATCGATACAAGGTTACGGTTACAGGGCGAGGCTCGAGCGTTTATCCCGGAAACCCGATCTTCTGCTTGATGTTGCACACAACCCTGACGGGATTGAAAAAAGTGTGGGAGTCCTTCGAGGGTTTCAGGATGTCTACCGCAATGTTCTGGTTGTGCTGGGAGTTGTTCGCGACAAGGATGCAACGGGAATGGTTCGCTGTTTGAAAAAACTTACAGATACCGTTATTACGGTTAATCTGCCTTCTGAAAGGGGAATGTCTTCTTCTGAACTTGGTGCCCTCTGCAGCAGCGAGGGGTTTCGGGTTACCGTTGCTGAAACCGCCGGTGAAGCGCTGGATGTTGTTCGTGGAGTTGCAGGCGAGGATGATCTGGTTCTGATTACCGGGTCATTTTATCTTGCGGGAGAGGTGCTGAAGGTTCTGGACAGTTGACAACTACACAGACGGCTTTTTTCGGGAAAAATTTTATATTAAAAGCATAATATGCTCCAGATATCAAGCTTCCATGCTACAGGGTTGTGGCCACCAGATGAATCAGGAATTCAGCCAGGCCGATTATCAACGTTACAACTTCCATCTATAGCTTCTGCTCGGGCTGTCACAGCCGATCGCAACACTTTTTTTTACGGATGTCACTCTTTGTTGCATGGTTAATAGCCGGTTTTCCGTTACATATACCTGCTTCAGGCAAGCCCTGTGTTTTTGTATAACAATCAAGAGATGAAATAAACAAACAATAATGTCGAACAATTCAGTTACTAAAGGTCTGGACATCAGCATGCTCCAGAAGAAAAAGGTTCATGAGTTGAATGCTTTAGCGAAAGAGATTGGTGTTGTTACCGCTGGATTGCGAAAGGAAGAGCTGATATACAAAATTATAGAGGCACAGTCTCAAAAAGGAAGCAGTGCGGAGAACGGTCAGGTAATGGTCAATACAGGCGTTCTTCAGGTTATTCCCGAAGGATACGGCTTTCTTCGTTCCGCCAATTACAACTATTTGTCTTCTCCGGATGATATTTATGTCTCTCCATCACAGATCAAGCGCTTCAACATGAGAACCGGGGACACGGTTTCCGGTCAGGTTCGCGCTCCGAAAGAGGGGGAAAGGTTTTTTGCACTGTTGAAAATCAATACCATTGACGGCAAAGATCCCGAGATTACCAGGGAGAGACCGTTTTTTGACAATCTGACTCCTCTTTTTCCCCACGAGCGTTTGACGCTTGAGACCACGCAGAACGAGTACTGCGGAAGGATTATGGACATCTATACGCCTATCGGTAAAGGGCAGAGAGGCTTGATTGTCGCTCAGCCCAAGACAGGCAAGACAATGCTGTTGCAAACAGTTGCAAATGCGATTATTAAAAACCACCCCGAGGTGTTCCTCATTGTTCTGCTTATTGACGAGCGCCCTGAAGAGGTTACCGATATGCAAAGAAGCGTTCCTGCGGAAGTTGTCAGCTCGACGTTTGACGAGGATCCGGAGCGTCATGTACAGGTTGCGGATATGGTACTGGAAAAGGCCAAGCGCCTTGTTGAAGTCGGAACAGATGTTGTGATCCTGCTTGATTCGATCACCCGTCTTGCAAGAGCTCACAATACCATTATTCCTCATTCGGGAAAGATTCTTTCCGGAGGTATTGATGCGAACGCATTGACAAAGCCAAAAAGATTTTTCGGTGCAGCAAGAAATATTGAAGAGGGAGGCAGTCTGACCATCATAGCGACTGCACTTGTCGATACCGGTTCAAGGATGGACGACGTTATTTTCGAAGAG
>JAKSCY010000461.1 GCA_022360355.1 Chlorobiales bacterium | reverse complement strand
GTTACTGTTTTTGCCGTTCATTGCTGGGATGAGACGTAAATATTGCTGATATTAAAAAAGTAGTTTGTTTCCCAACACCATTAATGTTGTAAAGTTATGTCAGTACAGTCAGCCAAGGAGTTTCTGGAAAAAATTACATCAGACGATGCTTTTCGCCATTCGCTTATCAGCGAGCTTGCCAGATTCAGGACGGAGCTGGTGACCCAGGCAGGCTTTGAGTTCAACGAAAGGGAACTCGATGAAGCCAGGGCTTCGCTGTCTCCAGGAGTGCTGGGACAGGTTCCGGGATGGTTCTGCGATGTTGAAGAGAGTGGAAAGTCCTACCAGGGACGAAAATGCGGCGGAGGGCTCTGGCATTAACACAACTCAGGACAGGCTTGTATTTGCTAACCATAAATCCCTCATGATATGAAACCGATCTGCATCAACGACTACTGTTTTGACCACGTCCATATCTGGATTCAATATGATCATTCAATTCCCCAGTTTGTTGAAGTAGCTATCGAGATTTTTTATCCCCGTGACCGTCAGGCCAACGGACTCGTGATGTTCAACCACGGTTTTCTTATCGGTGTCGATCTTTTGTATTATCCGAAAAAAATTATCGGCTCGTTTCTCAATGATACCCCTCTTTTCGGCGTTCATCCTTCCTACTACTACAATTACTCCAGGGCTCTGGCCGACCAGCACTGGGCCATGGCATATGTTACCGCTGTGCATCTGCAGATGCAGGGAGTTCCCTGGACCGATTTCGGGGGTAATCCGAGAGTAGGGCAGGAAGCTTTTGCCGCAGCTTCCTATCTTATCAAGTATGGCGTGACAGACGAGTTTTACAAGGCTGAAAAAAAGTACAAAAACACCGCTCTGTACAAGCCGGAAGAAGTTGAAAAAGCCCGTTTCATGCGTTCGAACAACGTGATCTTCGCAGGTCATTCAGTTGGCGGAGCGCATGCTCAGGTTCCTGCTACAGGGTTTGAGACCATGCAAAAGATAGGGAAAGACACATGCCG
>JAKSCY010000348.1 GCA_022360355.1 Chlorobiales bacterium | reverse complement strand
ACCTTATCGTTTTTACGGACTTTTTCTGTACAGGGTATGGTTACGAGATCGCCTTTCAATGCCGAGTTTGCAGGCTGATCGTTTACCCGGAACGATTCCGCGATCAAGGTTACAAGTCCGGTTGTAGCGCCTTGTATCGACAGCTTATCGCTTTTATGTATGCCGCGGGTATGAACCAGTATTTCGGCAACTCCTGCCCTGGGGTAATATTTCCGGACAGTTCCGGCGTAAACCTTTTTTTCAGTTGCAAGGGACCCGTACTGCTTTGTCCAGGCATCGAGGGGCTGTCCGAAATAAAAGCCTTTTGAAAAGCCCCGGTTATAGACCTTTTCCAGTTCCTTTGTCAGGTCTTTTGTCAGTGCATCGAAATTCTTCCTGAAGTCTTCTTCATTGCCATGTTCGATGGTGTAGTCGATTGCTTCGCGGTAACATGCGGTTGTGGTGTGGACATACTCGGGGCTTCTGTTACGGCCTTCAATTTTAAATCCGGTAACACCGGCTCCGATAAGCTTGTCAATAAAGCTTATGGTGCAAAGGTCCCTGGGGCTCATCACGGTATCGGTTCCCAGTTCCAGCTCATGGCCGTCTTCGGCATCGATAATCATGTAGCTTCTCCTGCAGGGCTGCATGCACGCCCCGCGATTGGCTGACCGGCCGAACATGTCCTGCGAAAGAAAACATCTGCCCGAGACAGCCATGCACATGGCGCCATGAACAAAACATTCAATGACAACATCCAGCCGGTCTTTTCTTATTCCGGCAGCAATATTCCTGACCTGATCGAGCGTCAGTTCACGGGCGGGAACGATCATTTCAGCTCCGAGAGATGCATAAAAGCGTACAGCACTGTAATTGCTGACGGATGCCTGCGTTGAAACATGAATCGGCATACCGGCTTTCCTGCATGCTTCTATTACGGACATGTCCCAGCAGATAATCGCATCGAGACCGGATTCCTTCGCTGCCTCTACCGTTTTTTGAACATCCTGTATTTCATCATCATATATCACGGTATTGAGTGCCAGATAGGCTTTTGCAGTATACTTCCTGCAAAGGCCGGCGATATCGGCAAAATCATCGTTCGTGAAGTTGCGACTGGCAGCACGCATATTATATCCCTCAGCGCCGAAATACACTGCATCGGCTCCTCCCTGAAGCGCGGCAAGAAGCGACGTGCGGTCACCTGCCGGGGAAATGAGTTCAAGTCTGCGGGTTGTGGGCATTGTCAGTATTTGCTAATTGTCCCATATGACAATAGTGTATAAAAATTATCAGGAATT
>JAKSCY010000590.1 GCA_022360355.1 Chlorobiales bacterium | reverse complement strand
TGGTACCAACGGCAGTGATCTTAATACCGGTAAGAGTGTAGAACAGGCCTTTGCCACGATCCAACACGCGTTGAATGTGGCCCAATCGGGTGAGACGGTGGTTGTGATGGATGGCACCTATACGGGGCCTGGTAATAAGGAACTGAATTTCCTGGGCAAGGCGATTTATCTGACCAGTCAGAACGGGCCGTCTCATACGATCATTGATTGCCAAAGCAGTGGGCGGGCCTTCTTCTTCCATTCCGGCGAACAGACCGATTCCGTGGTGGATGGGTTTACCCTGGCCAACGGCAACAGTCCGGTGGGCGGGGCCATCTACTGCCTCTTTAGTGGTCCCACGCTTAAACACCTCGTTCTGGTCAACAACTACGGTGCTAATGGCGGTGGGGCGATTCGTTGTGAGTACGGCAATAATCCTCCCCATGTTTTGAATTGTACCTTCTACAATAACAGCACAACCGGTTTTGGGGGGGGGCTCTATGCCGGTAACGGAATCCAGCCGCAGTTAACCAATTGCATTCTCTGGAATAATACGGCGGCTTCGGGTCACCAGCTGGCGGTGATCAACACAACGGTGTCTGTGTCCTTTTGTGCTGTACAGGGGGGACAGGCTGGTGTGCTCCAGCAGGGTGGGTTTGCGGTCTGGGGAGACGGGAACATCGAAAACGATCCTCTCATCGTAGCGCCGAACGATCTGAGTGTGACGCTGTCCAGCGAGCGTGGTCGGTATTGGGCCCAATACGATCTGTGGGTCATTGACGAGCAGACCAGCCCCTGTATCGATGCCGGGGATCCGGCCCTTAACGTTGCAAACGAGCCAAGCCCGAACGGTGAACGAATCAATATGGGCGCTCACGGCAGTACAGCATTCGCCAGTTTGAGCCCCATCGAGGAGGAGGAGTGCTTCCAACTTGACTATAACGATGACGGCCTCATCGAGTTACAGGATCTCTTCGACATGATGGAGGCCTGGCTAGACGCTTGGGAAGCCGCTTTGATAATGCCACAGACCCCTTCGTAGCACTTAGCCTGGTGCAACACTGTGGGACGCCGGGCTTCTCCCACGGAGCCCGGCTCTCACGGGTAGAAGGGTAACAACGGTCTCTTAATGAGGAAGGGTAAACAAGTGAAACGGTATAATACACAACACGTATTGGAAAAGGTTCTGCTGCTGGTTCTGC
>JAKSCY010000149.1 GCA_022360355.1 Chlorobiales bacterium | reverse complement strand
GAATTTCCGATTCAGGAAGCCCTTCGCTGATCAGTTCCTGTTCAACTTCCACAACTTCACCGTACGGTATCTGGCTCAGGCTGTGCATTAATTCCTGTCGGACTTTTTCTTCAGGTTCTCCATGGTGAAGCTTCAATATCAATTCTTTCAACTTTGCCTTTCTTGCCTGAGAGTTGTTAAGCAGTTCGCTCATGAGCTAAATGTTTTACGCCTGAATTGAATGATTATTCGAGCATTCCCGCGGACTCGCGGCAATTTGGAGCGCTCAGTGTAGGTGTCTTTACAATAAATATAACCTATTTCACAAATAGCAATATCTCATTTTCCCCCCGGTGTGTGAATGAAAATAATTTTGCGTTCACGATAATGTATAGAGGAGCTTATAGGTAAGAGCTGCCAGCCTTTATATGACTCGGCGGAAACCATTGCCCCGGCCATTATGTTGTAAGAGAAAGTGTCCAGGCATGATGTCGTTCATGCTTGGTTACACATTCACGGAAGTTCCTCTGAAATTCGAAACAACAAACGCCGGATATCATAACACTTAACCTGAATAATTCACCAAAGGAATAAAAAAGGGGAATGTGGGAAGTGGGAAAAACAGTTTTGAAGGGATCGGGGGTCGAAATGGATTGCGGTGGTTTCGATACCGATTCCGACACCGACGGCGAACCCCGAAAGCAACAATCAGGGGTCGGGTTTTCGAACTCTCATGAATTATTCAGGTTAGTTTGATGATGCAAACGTTAATAACAGGAGCCGCTATATGGATAAAGAGAAAACCAGGAAGATTGTAAAAGAAGCCTACGGAAAGCTTGCCCAGGGTCAGGACTGTTGCTGCGGAGACACCTCCTGCGGGACCGATACTGCTGAGTTTGCCAAATCCATCGGGTATACCGAAGAGGAGCTGCAGGTCATCCCGGATGAAGCCAATCTTGCCCTCAGTTGCGGGAACCCTACTGCTTTTGCAAGTCTCGGAAATAACGAGGTAGTGCTTGACCTTGGTTCAGGTGCGGGGTTTGATTGTTTTCTCGCTGCAGCCAAAGTCGGTCCGGAAGGAAAAGTCATCGGCGTGGATATGACCCCTGAAATGCTTGAGAAAGCACGAGCCAATGCTAAAAAGAACGGGGTTGAAAATGTTGAGTTCAGGCTCGGAGAAATTGAAAATATCCCTGTTGCGGACAATGCTGTCGATGTTGTCATCAGCAACTGTGTCATCAACCTCTCTGCGGACAAACCAAGGGTTTTTCAGGAAATTTACAGGGTTTTGAAGCCCGGTGGAAGAATTGCTGTTTCCGATATTGCCCTTCTCAAGGAGCTTCCCCGGAGAACTCAGGAAAGCATTGAAGCGTATGTGGGTTGTGTAAGTGGGGCGTTAACTGTTGGTACGTTGCAAAAAACGGTTGAAGCATCCGGTTTGCATGATGTAAGCGTATCTGTCAAGGGCTCTTCCGCCTGTATTTGTTTCGATACGAAAGATCCCATAGGAAGGGCGATTCTGGACAGTCTGGGAGAGGATGAGTCTCTTGATGACTATGTCGTCAGTGTCTTTATAGAAGGCTTTAAATAATGGGCACCTCTATTAATTTGCTGCGCACCATGATTACTTCGTTGATCGGATAGGAGAGGGTTTCTGCGCTCCGTCCGCCTTGTACACAAGGCGCTCACGACAATTAATAAAGGCGCCCTGCCCTATAATAAAGTGATGCCATGAAAGCATCCGACCTCTTTCTTGAATGCCTCGAACAGGAGGGCGTTAAGGAGATATACGGTGTTCCGGGTGAAGAGAATGCCGATATGATGATCTCTTTGCTCGATTCTCCCATCGAGTTTGTGATTTGTCACCATGAACAGGCTGCGGCCTTTATGGCTGATGTTGCCGGACGGTTGACGGGAAAGCCCGGCGTTTGTCTTTCGACGCTCGGGCCTGGGGCGACAAACATGGCGACCGGTGTTGCCAATGCGAACATGGACAACAGTCCTGTTGTAGCCGTTACTGCGCAGGCCGGGACAAACAGGCTGCATAAGGAGTCGCACCAGAATATGGATGCGATAAACCTCTACAAACCGATAACGAAATGGAGCCAATCGGTTTTTCAGGCGGATAATATTCCGGAGGTTGTCCATAAGGCTTTCAAACTGGCGGCAACCGAAAAGCCGGGCGCATGCATGGTAGAGCTTCCTGAGGATGTTGCGCGGGAAGACACGCTGGTCAGGCCTTTCGATTCCGGTGGTAAAGCCCGCCGCCCCGCTCCTGACGAGAAAGCGGTCACGCGTGCCGTAGAGCTTCTCGGCAAAGCGGAAAAACCGATCATTCTTGCCGGTAACGGTTGCGTGCGCACGAGGGCGTCCAAACAGCTTAACCGGTTTGTCGATAAAACGGGAATCTATGCAGCAAATACGTTTATGGGTAAGGGAGCCATATCGGCAAGACACGACCGTTGCCTGTTTGCTGCCGGATTGGGGTTGAAAGATCATGTCTCGTATGCCTTTTCGAAAGCCGACCTTGTCATCTGTATCGGCTACGACATGGTTGAGTGGCATCCGCATATCTGGAACACCGGTTCGGATAAGAAAATCATCCATATCGATTTCGAACCGGCAGAAGTCGATCAGAATTACCGTACCGATGTTGAAATAGTCGGAGATCTGGCCGGCAGCTTGTGGGCTCTCTGCGAGAGCCTTGGGGAAAGCCACTCATGGGATGTAAAGGAATTCAAAAAAGAAAGAGAGCATATGCTCGAGGAATTGCAGGAATGTAATGCAGATGAGAGTTTTCCTCTTAAGCCGCAGAGAATTCTCAGTGATCTGCGATCGGTAATGGGGGACGAAGATATTCTGGTAAGCGACGTTGGGGCACATAAAATGTGGATTGCAAGGCATTACCCTGCATACTCTCCCGGTTCCTGCATTATTTCAAACGGATTTTGTTCCATGGGCATTGCTCTCCCCGGTGCATTGTCGGCAAAAAGACTCTATCCGGAAAGGAACGTTGTCGGTCTGTGTGGTGACGGAGGGTTTTTAATGAACGTTCAGGAACTGGCAACAGCGGTTCAGTACAATATCCCGGCAACAATCCTTGTCTGGGAGGACGGTGGGTACGGCCTGATAAAGTGGAAGCAGATGAACAGGTTCGGCAAGTATTCGCATACGGATTTCATCAATCCCGACATCGTCAGGATGGCTGAATCGTTTGGCTGCAACGCCATCAGGGTGGAAGCTGCAGGAGATTTGATTCCTGCATTGCAGGCAGGGTTCTCGGAGAAAAAGAGGCCCACGGTCATTGCGGTTCCTGTCGATTACGATGAAAACATGAAGTTAACGGAGAAACTGGGCAAAATCATCAGTCATTAACACGGTGTCCACTATACAGTTATTCCTGTTTTCCTTTTCTACTCAGCTCACCCATAAGAAACATAGCAACTTCCGGAACATTATTTCCTTAGGCTCCGTGAATGGGTTAAATTCAGGTCGATAGTGTCCCTTGAAATTTAACTCCTGAATGCAGTGAACCGAGGAAAAAGAAAGATTGGTCTTGCAGGTGCAATATCCATCGGGATAGGGGGAATGGTCGGAGGCGGGATATTTGCCGTTCTCGGTGAAGCTGTGTCTCTTGCGCACGGTGGAACACCGATGGCTTTTTTCGTCGCAGGCATGGTTGCTCTTCTGACCTCTTATGCCTATGCCAGGCTTTCGGTCAAATATCCCTCTCAAGGTGGTACGGTTGTTTTTATAGATAAAGCTTTCGGTAACAACATTGCATCAGGAAGTGTCAACCTCATGCTTTGGCTCAGTTACCTTGTTACCATTGCACTCTATGCTGTTGCTTTCGCATCCTATGCTTTGACATTTTTTCATGACAACACTTCCGCGCTCATCAAGCATGTTTTGATCAGTGCCGCAGTGTTGTTGCCGACAGCAATTAATCTGGTAAGTGCATCATTTGTCAGTAAATCTGAAACAGCAATCGTGGCTGTCAAGCTCGTATTGCTGGCTGTTATTATTGTTTTCAGCGTAGCCTATGTAGACCCTGAGCTTGTTGCCCCGGCTCATTGGGGTTCCATGTCTTCGATTTTTGCGGCAGGGATGATCATTTTTGTCGCGTATGAGGGTTTTGAGCTTATTGCCAACTCGGCTGAAGATGTTCAAAATCCAGAACGTAATCTGCCTATAGCTTTTTACTCTTCCGTTATACTGGTTTTTGTCCTTTATGTGCTCATTGGAATAATTACGGCCAGCACGATACCGGAAGAGCAGTTATTGAGCGCGAAAGATTATGCGCTTGCTATAGCGGCGAAGCCTGCTTTAGGCCAGACAGGTTTTGTTGTAATAGCAATTGCTGCTCTGCTCGCAACGTTCTCGGCTATAAATGCCACTATATACGGAAACGCCAGATTAGGATATGTTCTTGCTAAGGAAGGGCAGCTTCCCGAGATCTTCGACAAGAAAGTTTGGAATGAACCGGTTATGGGGGTTGTCGTTACAGCCGCCATTAGTGTATTGATGGCAAACGCGATCAACTTGAAGGAGATTGCCATTATCGGAAGCGCAAGTTTCCTGTTCATTTTTGCGTTGATCAACGCGAGTGCCTTCAAATTGAGAAAAGAGATCGGAGGGAGCCGATATATATACATTGTTGCGGTATTGCTGAGTGTCACTGCGTTAATGACCCTGCTGATCAACACGTTCGAAAGTAATTTCAGAGCTATTTTTGTTTTTGTCGCGTTTATCTGTGTCTCTGTTCTTTTTGAGATGACCTATGGTAAAAAACTGAGAGGGCATTTTATGGGAAGAAGGTACGACCCCTGACATGAAGTGTCAGGAAATCGTTTATTTCAAGGCTTTCTTTTTCCACCACACAGGCAATTCGGCAATGGAATCAAGGACGGTGTTGGGTGTGACGTCGCCATCCAGGTCCTGAGAGCGGAACTTGCCGGTGCGGACAAGCAGACCTTTTATTCCAGCGCGTTGAGCTCCCTGTACATCGCCAACGATGTCGTCACCGATCATGAACGCATCGGCTCCTTGACATCCAAGCATTTCCAGTCCTGCATCAAAAAACTCTTTTGACGGTTTTCCCAGAACGACTGCCCGGCACCCTGCCGCATGTTCCAGAGCCTTGACAAATGGAGCGACATCCAGATGAAACCCGTCGGCACCGCGCCAGTAGCGGGTCATGCCAAGAGCGACAAGTATCGGTTTAGGTTCAGCCATGAGCAGTCGGAAAGCCCGGTTCAAGACGGGAAACGTCCATTGTTCTCCAAGGTCACCGATCACTACCGAAGAAGCTCCGGATTCAGCGCCAGAGTCAAGCTCTTCCAAACAGTTGAACTCCGCTTTTGTGGGCTGGGGGACGAAAAGGGCCGCCGGTCCGGGGGCATGAGCTTTCAACCATTGCGATGCTGCTACCGGGGGAGAAAAAATGGTTTTTTCGTCTGTAACGATACCGATGCGTGCAAGCTTTTCTACAAGGGCACTTCTTGGACGGGAACTGGTATT
>JAKSCY010000506.1 GCA_022360355.1 Chlorobiales bacterium | reverse complement strand
TTCCAGGAGCAACTTATATTTTAACAGTCACAGATAATAATAGTTGTTCAACAACTTTTGAGCAAATTATTACTGAACCACTACCTTGGAATATTACCATTAACACTACTCCAAACACAATCACCAATGCAGACGATACGCCAAATGTGATTCAGGGAGATGGTACCGCCAACCTGGCAGCAGTTAGTGGCGGAAGTAATTCTGAAAATTATGGTTATAAGTGGTACGACTCAACCGGAACTGAAATTCCGGGAACCGAAGATGCTACTTCTATTAATAATTTAGATCCGGGAGATTATTCAGTAACTATTACTGATCTTACGGATGGTTGTACTGAAACCCGTAATTTCACAATTGGTGATACAACCGTACCATTAAACGTGAACATTGATTTCTTCCATCCGGAATGTTCTGGTGATGATGGTCGATTTGAAGTGTCTGTTTTGGGTGGTGTTCCAAATTACACCATCAAGTATAAACGCAATGCCGATCCACAAATTACAATAACAACGGCCAATACATTTACAGAAATTTTTGGAGCATCCGGTTCATACATAGTTATTGTTGAAGACAGCAATGGTGGAAGCATCGAAGAAAACTTTACTATCAATCCACAAGCAGGTATTTCCATAACAGGAAGTGCTTCGTTTATAGCTAATTGTCAAACCCAATTAAGTGTAACCCCAGTTGTTCCGGCAGGCCTTGGTGAGAATTACACAGCTTCATGGACAGTTCCGGCGGGCGCACCTGCTTTACCAGATGTGGCTCGAACAGCTGCAGATAATGCGTTTGCTATTACCGAGGATGTCTCAATACCAGGAGATTACATCCTTACAGTTAAGCATGATACAAAGAGTTGTTTCGAAACCTACACACTTACGGTTGAAGATCCAACTATCTCTGTTACAGAAGATTTAAGCAGGCATAAAAACATAAGCTGCAATGGAGGCCTTGATGCTTACCTGGCAGTCAATGTAACCGGAAGAGAGCCTGGTCATGTCTTTAATTATGTTTGGCAAAATACAACAACAGCAGCCGCTCCAATTAATACTGGTAACCGAAATACTTTGGGTGATGCCGAAAATGTTGACACCGGTGAGTGGGAGGTAACTGTTGAAACATTTGATGGAACATGTATTGTTATCATTCCGTTACAAGAAGTAACTCAACCAAATGTTTTTGATATTACGTCGGTGACTCCCAACCATGTCAACTCATGTGCCAACGATAATGTTGGCTCATTGTTAGTTGAACTCGAAGGTGGCACCATGCCATATACAGTAACTGTCACTGATGGAACAACACCTGTATCACAAACTTTAAGTAGTTCTACTTTTATATTTACAGGTTTATTACCTGGTAATTATACCATTACAGCGCAGGATGCGAACAACTGTGGTTTGCCTTCAGAAAATGAAACCATTAATGCACCTGACCCAATTGTTGTTAACAACTTTACCGGCGCCATTGATTGTAATCCTAATAATGATGGTATTATCTCTTTTAATATTACGGGCGGCGTTCAGTCTCCAGGAAATATTAGTAGTTATGCCCTTATTATTGAGGGTGATAATGGCTTTAGTTATAGCGATGTGATCGATGTAGACTGGGATACAGAAGCAAATCCTTATCCATACTCATTTAATAATGGAACAGGGCTGGCACCGGCTACTTATACTGTTAAGCTGTGGGATGCCAACGCTAATGCAGGAACAAATGTGACTTGCCCGATTCCGGTTTTTGAACAAAG
>JAKSCY010000029.1 GCA_022360355.1 Chlorobiales bacterium | reverse complement strand
GGGCTGAAAGAACACAACAACGAAGAAAAAAACATGAGTAAACAACAGTCAATGTAAATCTTATATTTATTTAGACAAAATAAATATAAAATAAAAAGGAACAGTCATTCGAGCGCCATGCTCCCCTGTAGGAGACGCCTGGCAGTTGTCGACAAACGTCTATGGTTTGTGATCCAATAGCTTGATAAGTTTGACTTATAAAAAAGCCTCTCTGCAACACTTACAGAGAGGCTTGAAGAAGGAGAATCAACAATGGTAACACAACCAATTTTATTTTCAATATAAGAAATCCTCTTATTTAGACAAATTAAAAATAAATAAAAATCAAAAAAAATTTATGTAAGTAATCCTGCTTGTCCCCCTTTATCTCCCCTGAATTCCTCTTCGAAAGCTCCCGGAACGGTACTTGGCACATCATTATGAACTATTTGATCGAAAAGGACTTCCAGTGGATGAAACGGGGAAACCTGTCGGCAGTCTTCAGTATGCAGTTGGCAAGGGGGGAACAGAAAAGCAAAGATAAATTCCAAGGCACTGGGCAAAAAAAATGCCTATCATGAACGCAATGGCACCATCACACCGGGACAGGGAACATGAAAAGAAATCGCCACACAAGCAAGTAGCCTTAATTTCTGTAAGAGAGGTGCCCTAAAGTCTCATCAATTTTCTGAAATTTTAGCAATAGCATAAACAGATTTCATTTTGTCACCAATCAAATCTATACCTTTTATCTCAAATCCTATTTTACCGAGCAACTCTTCTAAATTGGACGTTGTCAAAACACTTGATTCCTTTGGTGGCTTACCATATGTCCGAATGTATCGATAGAGCATGCCCATCTTGTGAAAGAACTTCATTCCTTGCATTGTAAAACTTACAATAATTATGCGCCCATCCCTTTTCAAAACACGTTTGCATTCATCAAGTGCTTTCTCTGGTGTTGGGATTACATGCAGCAAATTAGCCATAAAAACAGTATCAAAACTGTTCTTATCAAAAGAAAGATTCAGACAATCTTCTTGCTTCACTTGAATAATCTCATTGTCTTTGAACTTTTGTCTCGCAACCTCAACCATCTCGACAGACCAATCAGTTGCTACAACTTTCTCAGAATTTGAAGCAATAACTTCTGTAAATACTCCATCTCCACATCCCAATTCAAGTG
>JAKSCY010000074.1 GCA_022360355.1 Chlorobiales bacterium | reverse complement strand
GGCAACTGATCAGAAAAGAGGTAACTTGTTTACAAAACTGGTCCGCGAGATTACCATTGCGGCAAAAACGGGCGGCGGGGACCCCAATGGAAACCCGCGGCTTCGTCTTGCTATCGATACCGCAAAATCGCACTCCATGCCTCATGATAATATACAGCGAGCCATCAAAAAAGGCACAGGAGAGCTGGAGGGGGTTACCTATGAGGAGATAACTTATGAGGGCTACGGTCCGGGAGGCATTGCCGTTATTATTGAGACCGCTACTGATAACCGCAACAGGACTGTGGCCGATGTAAGGCATATCATGAACCGTCACAACGGTTCGCTCGGCGAAAACGGAAGCGTCGGCTGGATGTTTCAGAGGAAAGGCAGTATTGAAGTCCCAAAAGCTGCCGTGACAGAAGAGCGGCTTATGGAGATCCTTCTTGACGCCGGACTCGAGGATCTTGACAGCGAAGATGAGGGCTATTTCAACGTGGTGACCGACGTGAAAGACCTTGATGCAGCTAAAAAGGCTCTTGATGAAGCGGGGATTGCCTATGAAAACGCGAAGATGGACATGATTCCGGATAATTTTGTTGAACCGGCACCTGAAGAAGCTTCGAGGGCAATCAAGCTCATTGACGCCCTTGAAAACTGTGATGATGTGCAGGCGGTCTACAGTAATCTTGAGATCAGTGAGCAGGCAATGAAAAGTCTTGATTCCTGAACTATGATTGTTATGGGGGTCGATCCCGGCAGTGTAAGGACCGGTTATGGTATTGTCAGGTGCGAGGGGGATTCTTTTTCTCTTGTCGCCTGCGGGGTTATCCGTCTCGGTTCCAGGCAGGGCATACCTGAGAGGATCAAGATTATCTATGATGAGCTTGAAAAGCTTATTACCGCTAACCGCCCTGCCAGGCTGGCCCTTGAGACCGCTTACGTGAACCGCAATGCTCAATCCGCTCTCAAACTCGGTCAGGTAAGAGGTGCGATAGTTGCGCTTGCCATGAACAGCAGGCTTGAGCTGCACGAGTATGCACCACGTGAAGTGAAGCAGATGCTTACCGGTAGAGGAGGGGCAAGTAAGGATCAGGTCGCTTATATGACACGGCATTTTCTCGATATTTGCGAACCGGTCAAGCCTTATGATATTACCGACGCCCTTGGAATAGCTCTATGCGACCTGTTACGTGACGGGACAGCCCACTCCGGCCGGAGAGCAAGTGCCCTGTCGTCGCGCAGAAACAACTGGTCCGTATTTGTGAAAGAAAATCCCGATCTGGTAGTGTAATCTGTAATGCCTTTTTGAATAAAACTATAACGTTCAATTCAGGAAATAACGCTGTGAAAGGACACATTGTCAATCTGCCGAATTCCCTGAGTTTGCTCAGGGTTCTGCTTATTCCTTTTTTTATCTATTTTTTCGATAAAGGGGATATATGGATCGCGAATACGATCCTTGTGGTTGCGGTACTGACCGACTGGTTCGATGGTCAGACGGCCCGCTGGACAAACGAGGTGTCGGACATGGGCAAGATCCTCGATCCCCTTGCCGATAAGCTCTGCCTTGCTTTAGTAGCGTTTTATTTCATGGTTATCGGAAAACTGCCCGTCTGGTTTGTTGTTTTTGTCGTGGCCCGAGACCTGTTGATTTTCCTTGGAGCAGCATATGTAAAACATCGTCACAAGGTAATTACAACATCATTATGGCCTGGAAAGTGGGCGGTTGGCTTTGTTTCCATGATGTTTTTTTCCATGGTCTGGCCTCATCCCTTTTTTGACAGGTATCCTGTTCAGGAAATCTTCATGTACCTCTCTGTTTTCATGCTGCTGATTTCTTTTATACAGTATTGCGTAAGGTTTTACCGTATTCAGCAGGGAGTGGAAACCGGGCTTGAAGCCTGAGCTCAGTCCTTTTGTTCTATCACGGTTGCCATAAGTGACGCTTCACATACGAGATCTCCGCGGACGTAGGCTTTTGCATCGAACTGGCAGACGTTGCGGCGCCTGCTTTTCATGATCGCCTCGATTACCAGTGTGTCTCCCGGAACGACAGGTTTGCGGAACCTGGCTTTGTCGATCCCCATGAAGTACACCTGCATGTCGTTCATGTTGTCGCTACCGTTAAGCATCATGATGCCTCCGGTCTGTGCCATCGCTTCCACAATAAGTACGCCCGGCATGATGGGGTTTCCGGGGAAGTGCCCCTGGAAGAACTCCTCATTTACTGTGACGTTTTTTATCGATACGATTTTCTCGTCGAGTGTGAACTCGACGATTTTATCAATCAGCAGCAGCGGATAACGGTGGGGAAGAATTTTCTGGATGGCATTGATATCGAATATCACGCCGGATTTTTTTTCATGCTGAAACTGGCGGGCAAGCCTGTTCCGGTCAGCATATTTTTTTAGCTGTTTGACAAATTCGACATTTGATGCGTGGCCTGGTCTGGCCGCAAGGATCTGTGCCTTGAGGGGCATACCGAGCAAGGCGATATCACCGATAAGATCGAGCAGCTTGTGTCGGGCAGGTTCGTTTTTAAAGTGCAGTTTCCGGTTGTTGAGGATACCGTTTTCACCAAGGGTGAGCTGGGAGCTCTCTACACCGATTTTTTCTGCAAGAGTGTCAAGTTCGGCCCCGGACATTTTTTTGTCAACGATAACGACGGCGTTGTCGAGATCCCCGCCCTTGATTATGCCTATATTTGCGAGTTCTTCGACTTCGCTCAAAAAGCAAAAGGTACGGCATGGGGCAAAATCATTCAGAAACTCTTTTTCAAGGTCAAAAAGCCCGGAATGCTGAGACCCGAGGGCCGGGTTTTTGTAGTCAACCATTACGGTAGCCCTGAAGCCGTCAAGCGGCAGAGCGACGATATCCACGTTGTTTTCAGGGTCATGGAACTCTATGGTTTCATCGATCACAAGGTAGTTCTTCGGCTCATCCTGTTCGGCGAGCCCGGCGGAAACAAGGGCTTTTGCAAACTGTACCGAGCTGCCATCCATGACGGGGGGTTCCGGGCCGCTCATTTCTATCTTGCAGTTGTCTATCTGCAAGCCATAAAGCGCTGCGAGCACATGTTCGGTTGTGTATACCTTGTTCCCTTCGAATTCAATGGTTGTACCGCGGCATACATCCACGACATTTTCTATTATTGCTGGTATCTCGGGGCAGTTTTCAATATCGGTCCTTACAAACCGGTAGCCGTAATTTACAGGAGCAGGCTTGAAGGTTATCATGCACTCCTTACCGGTATGCAGGCCGGTTCCCTGAAGGGAAACCTCTTGTTCCAGTGTTCGTTGATGAATGAGCATTTCTTGACTGTTGCTCCGGCTGAAAGCTGCGGCCGGAAATATATGAACTGAATACGATGCGTAAAAACAGGGCCCGCTGAAAGATTTCTTTTCAGGCCCCTGAATATAGACCCCTAAGATAATAAAGCTGTTCAACCATTCAAATATTCAGGCATGGCGGGAGGAAGGTTTGATAACTGGATAACGGGGAGGTGGCTGGTTGGCTAAATAGCACCCGGCTTTTTACAGGTGTTCCTGAAAATGTTTTTTCGCTTTTTCAAGAATCAGCGCATGTGTGGCGGGGTTGCCCGCAATGATGCTGTGGTGGGAGTTGATATCGCTATTGCCGCTGAAACCGGTGACTATCCCGCCCGCTTCCCTTACAAGAAGTACGCCTGCGGAATAATCCCAGGGAAAAAGTTTGTATTCCCAGAACGCATCAAACCTTCCGCAGGCCGTGTAGGCCAGATCAATAGCGGCTGATCCCGCCCTTCGGATGCCTGCCGAATCATGGATGACATCCTTAAGCATCGAGACGTATGATTCGAGGTAGTGGTATTCCTTGAACGGGATGCCGGTTGCTATAAAGAGATGCTCGGGATCATGCTGCGCCGAGACATGAATTTTTTCCCCGTTGAGGTGCGCCCCTTTACCTTGCTCTGCGGTAAAAAGCTCATCGAGAACCGGCTGATACACGACGCCGGCAACAAGATCGTCGTGGGCATTGCAGAGTGCTATACTGATTGAAAAGACGGGAAAGGAATGAATGAAATTAAGGGTTCCGTCAAGCGGGTCGACGATCCACTTTCTTCCCGACCGTCCGTTTGCAACACTGCCTTCCTCGCACAGCATACTGTCCTCCGGAAACGTTTCAGCGATGGCTGTTGCGATGCACTGTTCGCAAGCCTTGTCAACTTCCGTAACAAAATCCTTGTACTCCTTGGGATGTATTTCCGCCAGATCGAGTTCGCCGAGCTTCCGGAGGGCTATGCCGCCTGCTTCCCTGGCTGCTTTTATGGCTGTGTCAAGTTCTCTGCTCATACCTTGTTTCCCGATGCTGCTTTAGTTTCGTTTTTTCCGGCGCGAGGCAATATACGCTTCATTCTCCATTGCCGGGAAATTTTTTTGTGTGTAAAAAACCGTGCTCTGAACGATGTTGTGGCAAATCGGGTTAAATATCTTTAATAATAGCTCTAAACATCTAAACATAGCCAAACCATGAACGTTAAAACAGGACAACTGATCGGTTGTATTGCTCTCTGCTTGGCTTTTGCTTTTGGAGGGAGCTTCTTTACCCCTGAACAGGGATCGGAGTGGTACTACTCGGTGCTGAACAAACCCTCATGGAACCCTCCTGACTGGTTGTTTCCTCCTGTGTGGACAGTGCTGTTCATACTCATGGGAGTGGCTCTTGCAATAGTAATAAGGGATGGTTTCGGCAAACCCGGTGTGAAAGCTGCGGTTGTGGTTTTTGGCGTTCAGCTTTTGCTGAATCTCGGGTGGTCGGCGACGTTTTTCGGGCTTCAGTCGCCTTTTCTCGGATTTATCGAGATCATAGTGCTCTGGCTGGCTATCGTGGTGACGATTGTTCGTTTCAAGGCTGTGTCAGCTTTGGCTGCATATCTTCTGATTCCCTATCTGTTATGGGTCAGCTTTGCATCGTACCTGAATTTCATCATCTGGCAGCTGAATCCGTAAGTGCATATTACAACAATCTGGGAAGATTGTATGGTAACAGGAAAATGGAAAGCGGGCGCAATTGCAGGTTGGCTGGTGCTGTTTATGCTGGTCATGCCTGTAATGATTTCTGCTGAAAACGATTCGTTAGTCTATCATGGCAATACGAAAAGCAAAATTTTTCACCGTCCGGGATGCCGTTATTACAATTGTTCATCGTGTTCAGCCGTATTTCATGGCCGCCAGAAGGCTATAGATGCGGGTTACAGACCATGCAGGGTCTGCAAACCCTAAATGATATTCTCTCCTTTTGGGAGAATTCCGTAGCGGTCGATGAAGTCTTTTTTCAGAACATCCATGACCGTTACATCGCATCGTTTGCCGTTTCGGTAGGCCAGCTCGCGCATTGTGCCCCGGTTCATGAAGCCGCAGTTCTCATATAGTCCGATGGCGTGCTTGTTGTACGACTCGACGAGGAGCGCAACCACATGAAGATCGATGACGTTAAATGCAAAATCGAGTAGCGTGAGCATGGCGTCCTTGCCGTACCCTTTACCCCTTAGTGAAGGCTGAAAAATGCAGAACGATCTGATAAAAGCGTGGCGGCTTATCCAGCTTATCGATTCAAGATTTATGATGCCAATGAGTTCTTTGCTGGTACAGCACTCCTCAATCCCGAAAAAAAACTCGCTTCTTTCTCTGAAAAGCTGATCCTTGTCATGCACCAGCTTTATCAGGTCCTGATGTGACGAGGGCAGGGGAGAAGGAAGGTATTGCCGGAGTTCGTAGTTGTTCCAGTGAGAAAAAATAGTGCCGGCATCGGTTTCTTCGAGCCTGCGCAACCGAATATGTTTTCCGCTGAACATGGTTTTCAACTCCCCTGTTTGTTGTTTTCGTGCAGATTGGCGAGGTTCTTAAGTGCTGTTTTGCCGGTGGATCTCAGGCGTTCCTGGATTTCCCGGCGGTCAATGTTTCCGGCACCGATGGAGATATAGTATTCTCCTTTAAGGATATAGAGTCCTCCGGTTGCCATGAATGCCTCATCACCAAACCCGTCAAGATCGGTTCTGCTTTCACTCAAGGCATCTTTTATGGAATGAAAGATCTCTGAGGGAGGAGGGCTGTTTTCAGGCATGAACGCCGGCTGGGTCAGTGTGATCTGCAGGAACGCCCATGAGTCTTCGTTTTGAGGGTTATACATGCAAAGTTTCATGCCGACAGCCTGTTTTTCGCTCTTTTCAGCGTTTTTGACTGGTTCTCCAAGCAATGTTTCCGCCTCTGATTTTGATATCAGGGCACATGGTTCAATGAGTTGGTGTTCCGAACCCGGCAGGACCGGTTCCGGCTGTTTTTCCGTTCGGGTGTCTGCTGTACAGCCGGAAAGTATAAGGCTGCAAACCAGAATAAATGCAAAAAAGGCAAGAAAGTGGTGCTGCATGAGGATGCTCTTTTTTAGGCATGTGCGCGACTTCACTATTGTAAATATAAAAAAAGAAGCCGTCGGACGACGGCTTCTTTTTGAGAGAAGATGGAATTCTGAACGTTACTCCTCGTCTTCCTGTCCCCGAAGCTGCTCAAGTACTCCGAAATCCTCAAGGGTAGTGACATCTCCCTTGATTTCCTTGGTAGATGCGAGCTCACGAAGCAGGCGCCGCATAATCTTGCCGCTTCTTGTTTTCGGCAGTCCTTGTGCCCACCTGATTTCGTCGGGTTTGGCAATAGGACCGATTTCTCTCGATACGTGGCCGCGGAGATCTTCCCGGAGTTTCATATCCCCCTCGTACTCATCCTTGAGCGTGACAAATGCGATGAGAGCGTTGCCCTTGATTTCATCGGGACGGCTTACAACCGCTGCTTCAGCAACCGCTTCATGGGCAACGAGGGCGCTTTCAACCTCACTGGTGCCAAGACGGTGTCCGGAGACGTTGACGACGTCATCGACTCGTCCCATGATCCAGATATAGCCGTCTTCGTCTTTGCGGGCGCCGTCACCGGTAAAGTACATGTCCTTGAACTCCGACCAGTAGGTTTCTTCATAACGGCTGTTATCGCCGTAAATGGTTCGAAGCATTGACGGCCATGGTTTTTTAATCACCAGATAACCGCCTTCATTCGGCTTACAGGACTTGCCGTCTTTGCGGACGACGTCAACTTGTATGCCTGGAAGGGGCCGGGTTGCGGTGCCGGGTTTGGTAGGTGTGGCGCCGGGAAGCGGGGAAACGAGTATGCCGCCGGTTTCCGTTTGCCACCAGGTATCGACAATCGGACATTTTTCCTTCCCGATGACCGTATGGTACCACATCCATGCTTTCGGATTGATCGGTTCGCCGACTGTACCAAGAAGCCTCAGGGAGCTCAGGTCGTGTTTGGTGACCCACTCGTCACCTGCGCGAATAAAGGCACGGATTGCCGTCGGTGCTGTATAGAGTATGGTGATTTTGTGGCGGTTGATGATGTCCCAGAACCGGTCCCACTGCGGGTAGTTAGGAGCACCTTCGTACATCATAATGGTTGCCCCGTTGAGCAGCGGGCCATAGACCAGGTAGCTGTGCCCCGTTATCCAGCCTACATCGGCGGTGCACCAGTAAATGTCCTC
>JAKSCY010000535.1 GCA_022360355.1 Chlorobiales bacterium | reverse complement strand
TGGACAGCTTCCGGGGATAGAGCAGAGGGAGGCCATCGATGTTGAGCGTGCGCAGGAGTGGCAGGCCGCTGCCGCCGGCCTGGCCAGCTGGGTTGAGGAAGCAGAAGCAAGCGTGGACCGGCATCTCAGGGATCGCCTCGGCCAGGACAAAGCGAACCGCCTCTCGCTGACGATTTAGCCCTTCGACCAGCTTCGTCTTGTTGCGACCAGCGATGAAGAGCCGGGGGTTACAGAGGAACGGCTTGCGGACTTCGATCTTGCCCTTGTAGCGCTTGGCGTCGATTACGAAGACGCCGGAGGGCGCTACGGCGATGTGGTCGATGTTCGTGCGGCGGCCGGGGATGCGGCGGTCGTGGAGGACGAGGACGTTGGGGCAGGCCTTCGCAAGGTGGGCGGCAAGCGCTTCCTCGCCAGCAGCGCCCGTGCCCCAGGCGGTCTCGCTTGCCGGCGCCGGCTGAACTCTCAGCAGGAGGTTGCCGAGGCGAGGGTGGCGCTCACGCGTAGCCGCCTCGCGCGTCGCCCGGCGCCGGTCGTGCTCTCGCCTCGCACTCCCTCCCGGGGTGCCCAAATCGATCTCCCGCCCCTCAGCCATCCGCAATCGTGATCGGCGGAGCGCGGGATCAACTTGACAGGCCGGCCTGCTCGGCGCCTTGGACCTCGCCGGCAGCACAGCTTTTGCCGGGCCTACGCCTGGTAGTTTTGCGGCCAATATTGGTCCAACAGCTATACAAAGAGCGGCCCAACCGCGTATGATTCCTGGCTGGAACGAGAAGAGGGGGCACGCATGGCAGACCTCAGCCTCGCGTCTCGCGAGGCTCACCGACAGACCACCGAGACGTCGATCGAGCAGATCACGGCCTTTCTGGAGGAAGTGCTAGGACGGAAGCTGGTCGCCACCCTCGCGGGGGTCGCCGACCCCAAGGCGGTCGGGCGCTGGGCGGCAGGCGAGCGCTCGCCCCGAGCCGCGGCAGAGGAGCGCCTGCGCGTCGCCTACCAGGTGTTTCGCCTGCTGCTCACCGAGGAGTCCAAACACACGATCCGCGCTTGGTTCATCGGGCTCAACCCACAGCTCAACGACGAGTCCCCGATTATGGTTATCCGCGCAGGGCGCTTTCAAGAGGTGATGGTTGCTGCGAAGGCATATGTCTCCGGGGGGTGAGCTGAATCGCAGTGAAGAGCGTGTCGCCGGGCGCGGGAGTCTGGCGAGTGGGGCGAACTCCGGATCCGATCGAATTTCCGGATCCGCCCAAGGCTGACGAGCTGGACCATTCGCGGGCTGGGAACCGCTTCGACAGCCCGACCGAGAACTTTCGCGTCTGCTACTTCGCCACTGATCTGGAGGCGTGCTTTGGGGAGACGCTGGCGCGGTTCCGGCCCGATCCGGCTCTGATCGCCGCCGCCGACGAAG
>JAKSCY010000317.1 GCA_022360355.1 Chlorobiales bacterium | reverse complement strand
GACTCCAATTCACTGCCGAAGCTGATATGCATCATGCCGAACATGTACGTACCTGCCTCTCCGCTTTTCAGCAGGAGATGCACATGATTACTCGTTAAACTACTTCCTTCAATCCCCCGAACCATAACATGGCGCAAGGTTGGCGGTACGACAAATATGGATGCATAGCAACAACATAAAAAGCTGATGCAAGAGGCGTTCCGATATGAAATGGATATCTTAAACAATACGCAATGCGAAGTAACAACCAGGCTCTATCAACCCTCCAGCAGGCTCTCGACATGAACATCGGAACACTCCACCGGATTCACAGAAGCAGTTTGTTTGCAGTTTTGTGGCTTCTTTTCTCGACCACTCATACCGAAGCTGCCGAGCTTATCTTCAAAAGCCATCAATACTCGTTTCAATGCCTCAGAACCATGGGTTATGCCTGCACCGGAGGCGCGGACATCGGAGAGTGTCTCACGACCGCCCATAGGATAAAAGAGGGGGACAATGAAAGTTGGTATACAGAATGGGTAAAAACATCCAAAAGACTCGAAAAAACAGCCAACCGGTTCCTTGCAAAGGGGCATACCAAAAGCGCAAGGGAAGCTTATTTCCGCGCATCCAACTACTACAGAACTGCAGAGTTCTTCCTCCACGAGAATCCCGAAGATCCCCGGATTCTCAAAACCTGGGGTAAAAACCGTGCGTGTTTCCAGAAAGCCGCAAAGCTCTCCGAACACCCGATCACATCGGTCAGAATCCCTTTTGAAAAAACAACATTGCCTGGCTATCTGTGCCTTGTCGACGATTCCGACAGGAAAAGGCCGTTACTGATTATTCATAGCGGGTTCGATGGGACAGCCGAGGAGCTCTACTTCGAAATCGGTGCTCTTGCAGTGAAACGCGGTTTCAACTGTCTCCTGTTCGAAGGTCCCGGACAAGGTGAAGTTATTCGCAAACAAAAGATCCCGTTCCGTCCGAACTGGGAAAGTGTTGTAACCCCGGTTGTAGATTTTGCCCTGACGCTTCCGGAAGTTGACCCTGAAAACATCGGGCTCATCGGGTTCAGCTTTGGCGGATATCTCGCTCCCCGAGCCGTTGCGTTCGAACACCGTATTAAAGTATGCGTTGCCAACGGGGGAGTATACGATTTCTATGACAATGCCATTAAAAAGTGCCCGCCTGAAACCGAAGAAATTCTTGAAAATGAAGAAGCATCAAAGGAGTTTGACAAGGCCATCATGGAAAGAATGAAGACGGATGTGGACCTTGGCTGGATCTTTGCGAACGGCATGTTTACGTTTGACGCAAAATCACCTGCGGAATTCCTT
>JAKSCY010000710.1 GCA_022360355.1 Chlorobiales bacterium | reverse complement strand
TGCCAGTTTCGCCAGCAGCGACCCGACACAATCGTCGAACCACAGCATGTCACCGGCTTCCTCATCGAAGCTCTTCTGCTTCAGCCGCTCCAAAATCGTCGCACGGAGTGGGAGCCCGGCGGGTTTCTTCCTCAGCAAACCAACGGGCGTGGCGAGCGGATTACTTTTAAAACCCCGGTGTGGCCCATGGGGGGTCGTCACCGCATAGTAGAGGAAAAACGGCTTGCTGTGATTTTGATCGATGAACTTTAAGGCGGCCTCATTGATCCAGTCGAGGTTATGAACCTGGATCGCCGGTGGACCGATCACCCGCGGATTGGTATGGTAGAACCGTTCGGCAAAATCAAAACCTGCGGCGTGATACGCCGCGCGACAGGCTTCCTGATTTTGCTGCAGGCGTTCCAGTACCTTGGGATCGTCGAGTCGCTCGCGGGCATCCACCTTCCGGTACCCCGGTGCCTCGATGACATGGTTCTTGCCGACCGCACCCGTGGTATAGCCCAGCTGTTTCAGATCCTTGGCGATCGTACGCGTATCGATAGTCACATTGGGTTCCTGATGCACAAAGGTATGACCGTGCATGCGACGCAGAGCCCGCATCCACTGATTCGTTGCGCGGCCGGCGTAATTCCCGGTCAACAGGCTAAAGCGGCTGGGTACACAGGCCGTACTCGGCGTATACAGTGCTGGCAGGACAAGTCCCTCAGCCGCCAATCGGTCTAAATTGGGTGTAAGGTTCTTACCCCGCCCCTCCGGTAAAAAGTTGGCCTGATCCCGCCGTTGATCGTCGGAGACCAGCAAAATGATATTGGGCCGGGAAGAGGCGAAGGTGATAAGGGGCAGGTAGAAAAAAAGGAGCATGGCTATCAGCCTGTTCTTCATCATGCCGTTATCTTGCCGTGAAACCCACATGCCAAGAGAATACACTCATCGGGGCCAGAAATAAATGCACAGATGTGCCAAAATGAATACACAAAACGGCCACTATCAAGTTTCAGTGTCGTATTCAGGCCCGACTCAATGCACATATGAGCCAACGCAGTAGACGTTTATATCCAATGGATGTAGTTTCAATTTACCCCTGAAAGGGGATTCAATAAGGAATCCGCTAGCGCAGATGCAAGAATTAACAGATCCCTCCACGTTGGTCGGGATGACAAAGTCGCCCAGAGTATAGTATTAACCATTCGAAACGACTTTGTCATTCCGAGCGGAGCCAAGGAATCTGTTTAAAAAACCCGCAAAGCGGTGCTACTCTAACCAAAACCCTGAGAACATATTTTCGTCGCATTGAATAACAAGGTCACCTTGGAGACCTAGGGCGGCTTTCGATATTCAGAGGGGGATCGGCCGGTGTGCTTCTTGATAATACGGCTCAAATGATAAGCGGAGTAGAACCCGGTTTCTTTTGCAATCGCAGACAAGGAATCCTGCGTTTGCCTGACCAAATCCATTGCTTTTTCTATGCGAAT
>JAKSCY010000559.1 GCA_022360355.1 Chlorobiales bacterium | reverse complement strand
TGCAAAGATCTTTGTCTGAAATTCTTCACGTTTCTTTGAGTAAAGGTCTACAGCGTTGTATATGACAGCATTGTCCCTGATGCGTGTTCTGGCTGTCGGACGAACGATTTTGTCGATATATGAAAGGCCGGGGCCGATCTCGCGTCGTATTTCAGGTGCCTGAGTAGGGTTGATGCGGTAAAGGACGGTCATGTCGATGGTAACCTCGAGTCCATCGGCACTCAACACCCTGATCGGTGCGTCGCTCAATTGAGAGAGCTCGGTTTCGGTACCGGACATGGTATAGGTCTGGGTCGTTATATCAAAAAATTCAACTTTTACGAGCGGGTTGATGATATTGAGTCCGCTCGTGAGCACTTCCTGCTGAACTTTACCGAACAGAACTTTAACGCCGACCTTTCCGGGTTCGACAATTCGTATGCTTGCAGTAAGAAGTCCCAGTATTATGGCGAAAATGCCTCCTATTTTAAACAACCCTGAAAATCGCAGCAGGGATGGATTGAGGGAGCGGGCAGTGATACCTATAAATAAGAGGACAACCCCGAGAAATAATAGTGAAGTCATAGTTGGCAGGTGATTTATTTGTTTTTTTGAGCTATGGAATGCTTCAAGGTAATATTTTTTTGCTATCAGTAACCGAAAATCTCCTCGAGACTCAGAGGGATAATTTTACCAAACCGGCCCAAAGTTTCCATGTCGAGATTTTCTTTATTGCCCAGCACAAGCAGTGTGTACTTTTTGTCTGCAAACCTCTGCCGGTGGAACGCGGCAATGTCGTCAAAATCGAATTCATGGACTTTTTCAAAGATATCCCTGCGAACATCATGGTCCAAACCGAGTTTTTCCGTCTCCTCTCTGGTAAAAAGTATTTTAGCTTTGTTAATGCGTTCGGTACGGATTTTTCTGCGTATGCCCTTTTTTGCCGTAGTGAAGAGCTCGGGTGACTCGGGAAGATCTTTAAACAGTTCTGTAATCCCCGAGAGTGCTTCCGGAAGCTTGTCCGCCTGGGTTCCTATATAGCTGAAAATGTAGTGATGCTCATCTTTATCCTTGGGGATGCGGTATATCGAGAACACCGAATAGGCAAGCGCCTTGGCTTCACGGAGTTCCTGAAAAACAACAGATGACATCCCGCCGCCGTAATACTCATTGAAGAGAGTGATGAGCGGAACCTGGTCGGCATCATAAAGTCTGTCTCTGGACAGCATGAGGATTTCTGCCTGTGTCATGTCGTAATCAACGACATAGACACGGTTTTCTTTCTGCTCAATCTCGGTGAAAGGCTCGGCATCGGGAACCGGTACAAGTTCGTGTTTCAGGTGTCCCAACTCACGCAGTTTCGAAGAAAGGCTGTCCGGTTCGGCAGGTCCGTAGTATAAGACCCTGTGGGGATAATGCATGAGGGTATCGATCTCCGCCAGCAGATCTTCGGCTGTAATCGTTTTGAGCTCTTCATTGTCAGGCACATTCGTGAATGGTGACGATGCGCCGTACCGCCCGTAATTATACATGGCCTCGAAAAGAATTTTTTTCTTGGAAAGCTTGTCATCTGCACGTTCTTTCAGGACCCCGGCCTTGAGTTTTTCAAGAACTTCCGTGTTGGGGTGTGCGTTGGTCAGCAGCTCTTCAAGCATCGCAAGTGCAGCATCAAAGTTTTCCTGAAGGCCGGAAAGTTTCAAATAAAGGTGATCATCTGCGGTGTATGCCGAGAAGCTTGCCCCGATTTTGTACATCTCCTGGCTGAATTCTGCAGGTGTCAGTTTTGAGGTTCCCAGATAGCTCAGGTAGTCAAGTGCAAGGTCGATTGTTTTGGAATGGTTGTTTCCGGTATCGAACACGTAGTAGAGAGAGAAAAGGGCATTCTCGGTATTTTTTACCGCGAAAAGCGGTACCTCGGGGGTAATGTCAAGTGATTGAATGTCACGTTCGAAATCAAGGAAGACCGGATCAATTTCCTCGGTTTTACGTAAGAGTATGTTTTCAGCAAATGTTGACGTTCTGTCGCGGTTGACCTTGAGAGGGGTTATCGGCGGCTTCTGGATTTTGGGTGATTCGGCATCCTTGCCGTGCTCCTTGTACACCGCAACATAATTATCACTGTAATGTTCCTGCGCAAAAGCTGTGATATCCTTTTTCGTGATGCGGCTTAACCTGTCGATTCTGCCGGTTACATCGTTCCAGTCGAGGCCAAGCACGAATGCGTCGACAAATGTTTCTGATCGTCCCCTGTTTGTTTCATGGGTTTTGAGCTCTTCGAGCTTGAGATCGTTGATGATCGCTTCGAGCAGCCAGTCGGGAAAGTCTCCTTCCCTGACTTTTTCGATCTGCTCAAGCAACAGTTCCCTGATTTCGTCAAGGCTTTGCCCTTCACGAGGTTTGGCACTCAGGATATGGGTTGCATAATCCTTCATTTCGACTACCATCGAGCCCGCGTCGAGCACTTTCTGTTCCTGATTGAGGTTGAGATCGATAAGTCCGGCAGTTTGATTATAGAGTATTTTATCGACAAGCGTCAGGATATCCATCTCCCTTGACCCTGAGCCGCTGAACCTGTAACCTATGACAAGTTCTTCAGCTTCCGGCCCTTTGACCCGGGTGATGACCGGTTTCGTGATCGGCTCTTCCTCCGGAGGGAAAAATTCCGGTACCTGTCCCGGTTTCAGGTTCGAAAACTTTTCATCGATCAGTCTGATGGCTTCGTCCGGGTCGAAGTCACCGGCCATGCAGATAGCCATGTTGTTTGGTACATACCATGTGCGGTAGTATTCGATGACATTTTTGATCGAGGGGTTTTTCAGGTGTTCGGCCTCACCGATGGTTGTCTGTGTGCCGTAGGTGTGTTTTCTGAAAAGACCGGCATACAGGTTTTCCCAGATTTTCCGGCTGTCACTGTCCATCGTCATGTTCTTTTCTTCATAGACGGTTTCAAGCTCGGTATGGAAAAGCCGCATTACCGGGCTGCGGAACCTCTCGGCTTCTATAGAAAGCCATTTTTCCAGCTGGTTTGACGGAATGTCATTGAGGTAAACAGTCTGTTCAACCCAGGTATAGGCGTTTGTTCCTCTTGCTCCGATCGAGCTGAGCAGCTTGTCGTACTCGTTGGGTATAGTGAATTCCGCGGCAAAGTTGGACGTGCTGTCTATTTGACGGTAAATATCCGCTCTTCTGTCCGGGTCGTCTGTTGAGCGGTACTCTTCATAAAGGTCGATGATTTTCTGCAGCTCGACTTTTTCCTTTTCATAGTCGAGGGCACCGATTGAGTCCGTTCCCTTGAACAGCATATGTTCAAGGTAGTGAGCGAGCCCGGTTGTTTCCGCGGGATCGTTTTTGCTTCCAGCCCTGACGGCGATTGACGTATAGATTCTCGGCTCATCCTTTTGCGGACTCATGTAAACGGTCAGGCCGTTTTTCAGAGTGTAGATTCTCGTATGCAGCGGATCATCGGGCAGGGAAATGTAAGAATACTGGTGTTCAGAACGCATAGCGGTGCATGATAGTAAATGAATTAAAGCAATAGCGGTTGCAAATATGGTGGCCAGGCGAAAAAAAAACGGGGAGTATGTGATGCCTGAAAGAGACAAACGCATGCGTGAATTGACTGTTTCGAATGTTGCCGTACGTAAATAAAGAACCTTCATGGTACAATCCTGAGAAAGAACTAACAAATTTTATAAATAGTTTTAAATAGTTGGTCTGTCACTCAAAGTGGTCGGGGAATGTAAAGGAATACGTCATGGAAATGGAAAAAAACGGCAAGAATGCGTACCGCATTGAGAGCAGCTTTGAGCCCAAAGGTGATCAACCGGAAGCTATTCAGTCGCTGGCTCGGGGAGTGTTGCGCGGCGAAGCCTTCCAGGTACTGCTTGGTGTGACCGGTTCGGGAAAGACATTTACTATGGCTAATGTTATCGCCGCGGTGAACAAGCCGGTGCTTGTTATCAGCCATAACAAGACTCTCGCCGCGCAGCTTTACGGAGAACTCCGGCAGTTTTTTCCGCATAATGCTGTGGAATATTTTATCAGTTATTATGATTTTTATCAGCCGGAAGCTTATATCCCCACGATGGATAAGTACATCGCCAAGGACCTTCGGATTAACGATGAGATTGAGAGGCTCAGGCTCAAGGCTACCAGTGCGCTGCTCAGTGGCCGTAAAGATGTCGTTGTTGTCAGTTCGGTAAGCTGCATTTACGGTCTCGGAGCACCTGAAGACTGGAAGGCACAGATTGTCGAGCTTCGTGTGAACATGGAGAGAGACAGAGATGAGTTTCTCCAGGACCTGATTTCGCTTCACTTTGTGCGTGACGACAGAGACCTTGCAGCCGGTAAGTTCAGAGTGCGGGGTGACGTTATCGACCTTGTGCCGATGCACGAGGAGACAGCGTTGCGGGTGGAGTTTTTCGGCAATGAAATCGAACGTCTGCAACTTTTCGATCATGAAAGTGGTGAGATTCTTGGCGATCAGGACTATGCCTTTGTCTACCCGGCACGGCAATTTGTGGCTGAGAAGGAAAAACTGCAGAAAGCCATGCTGGCAATAGAGAACGAGTTGGCAGAGCGTTTGAACGTGCTTCGTGCCGAAGACAAGCTTGTCGAGGCCAGAAGGCTTGAGGAGAGAACCCGTTACGACCTCGAAATGATGAAAGAGCTTGGGTACTGTTCAGGAATTGAAAATTATTCGCGCCATCTTTCAGGGAGGGAAACAGGAGAGAAGCCTTATTGTCTGCTGGATTATTTTCCTGAAGATTATCTTGTGATTGTCGACGAGTCGCATGTCACTTTTCCCCAGGTTCGTGGTATGTATGCCGGGGATCGTTCCAGAAAGACCGTTCTTGTCGAATACGGGTTCAGGCTTCCTTCGGCACTTGATAACCGTCCATTGCGGTTTGAGGAGTTTGAGGCAATGGTACCGCAGTTGATCAGTGTCAGCGCCACTCCGGGAGAGTACGAACTCCGGCGTACGGGAGGAGCTGTAGTCGAACAGCTGGTGAGGCCGACAGGTCTGCTTGATCCGAAAATCACCGTTCGCCCTGTCAACGGGCAGATTGATGATCTTCTCGAAGAGATCCGGCAACATACGGCAAACGGTTTCAAAAGCTTGGTTATGACACTGACCAAGCGCATGAGTGAGGATCTTCATGATTACCTGAGAAAAACAGGGTTGAGAGCCCGGTACCTTCATTCAGAGATAAAAAGTCTTGAAAGGATGCAGATTCTCAGGGAACTGCGGACGGGTGATGTTGACGTTCTTGTCGGCGTCAACCTTTTACGCGAAGGACTGGATCTTCCCGAGGTTTCGCTTGTGGCTATCCTCGATGCCGACAAGGAAGGGTTTCTCAGGGACAGTAAATCCCTGATGCAGATAGCCGGCAGGGCTGCCCGCAATGTTGAGGGACGGGTGATTTTTTATGCCGACAGGATTACTGAGTCAATGCGTTCAGTCATCGAGGAGACCGAAAGGCGCAGGGGGGTTCAACAGAGGTTCAACGAAGAGCACGGGATCATTCCCGCATCTATCGTTAAATCGGTGGGCCAGGTACTTGATACCACCGGGGTGGCCGATGCGGAGGAACGATTCAGGAGAAGGCGTTTGGGGCTGGAGCAGCGGTCCCGGAGAGTGATCGAAGATCTCATCGGTTCTTTGGGTACGGAGGACCTTTATGCAATGGCGGAAAATTTGAAACTGGAAATGCAGGAAGCTGCCGAAAGCATGGAATATGAAAAGGCAGCCTACCTTCGTGATGAAATTGCAAAACTGGAGCAGGCGGCGACGGATAAAAATCAGTGAAACGGCGTGCCAAGCCCTGTTGAACTGTGAAGTTGCTGAATCGTTGAAAGGGAGGAAGATCAGGATAAGCAAGCGTTCGATATTTTGTTGATTTTTTACTTTTGAATTTTGACTTGTTGGTCGCCACGCGTTACTTGTTACTACAGCAGGCTACTAAGGCTACTAAACAAACAAGCATTTCAGGAAATAATTTGATTACTGCAGGTATATGTTAGCCCAGATTGAAAAAGCACAGTATGAGAAAATGCAGGAGATTTTACGGCTTGCCCGCCAGAATCTCAGGAATGTTGATGAATCGCTCATTCAGAGAGCATTTTTTATGTGCTACCGGGCGCACGAGGGTGAAAAACGTGCATCAGGAGAACCTTTCTTCTACCATCCTGTTGAGGTTGCCAGGATACTGCTTACCGAGCTTCCGCTGGATGGTGTTTCGATTGCTGCCGCTCTGTTGCATGATGTTATCGAAGACAGCGAATACACCTATGAAGATCTTGCTGCCGAACTGGGCAGTGAAGTGGCCGATATCGTTGAGGGGCTGACAAAGATATCCGGGATCATGATCAACAGGGAGGTTACCCAGGCTGAGGGTTTCCGCAAGATGCTGCTCTCCGTAGTGAAGGATGTGCGGGTTATTCTTATAAAGTTCTGTGACCGCCTGCACAACATGAGAACCCTTGGTGCCTTGCCGGAGCATCGCCGTCTGAAAATTGCACTCGAGACGAGAGATATTTATGCGCCCCTTGCCCACCGTTTCGGCCTTGGTAAAATGAAGATCGAGCTTGAGAACCTTGCCTTCAAGTACATCGACCCCGAGATGTTCGAGGTGATTCAACAGAAAGTTCGCCTCAGCAGGGGAGAGCGTATAGCATATCTCGATAAAATGATTGTGCCGATCAAGGAGGACCTTGAAAAGCAGGGGTTCAAGGTCGAGGTTCAGGGGAGGGCCAAGCACTTGTTCTCCATCTACAACAAGATGCGTTACAAAAACAAGCGGTTTGAGGATATACATGATCTTTACGGTATCAGAATAGTCATTTACACCGAAAGGATTTCCGACTGTTTCGCAGCATATGGTTACATTACACAGAAGTATCCTCCGCTACCCCAGCATTTCAAGGACTACGTTTCCATCCCCAAGCACAACGGCTATCAGTCTCTCCACTCTGCGATTCTGGGCCCGAAAGGAAGGGTTGTCGAGGTGCAGATAAGAACAAACAGGATGCATGAATTCGCCGAGTTTGGTGTCGCTGCCCACTGGCGTTACAAGGAGAAAGTCTCAAAGGACGATGCAACCATAGATACTTTCCTGAAATGGGCTCGCGATCTTATCAAGGATGCGGATTCAGCTGCGTCCTTTATGGAAGGATTCAAGCTGAATCTCTATCATGACGAAATCTATATTTTCACACCGAAAGGGGATATGAAAACCCTGCCAGCGGGCGCGACGCCTATTGATTTTGCCTATGCAATTCACACAGAGATAGGTAACGGATGTATCGGGGCCAAAGTGAACGGAAAGATTGTTCGTCTCAACTCGGAACTCAAGTCCGGTGACAGGGTTGAGGTCATTACTTCGAAAAGTCAGAAGCCCAAGGCTGACTGGCTGAAATCTGTGGTGACTCACCGGGCCCGCATGAAGATACGGTCGGCGATCAACGAGGAACGTCGTCGCCAGATCGAAAAAGGCCGCAACATGTGGGATAAGATGCTTTCCGGAACAAAGAAGCTGCTTACGGAAAATGATATCATCAAGCAGGTCCGGAAATATGGTATCAAAACTCCGGCCGACTTTTTCAGCGCGCTGGCAAACCAGCAGATCGACGGTGAAAAGGTGATCAAGAGTCTTTCAGACCAGGAATACCCTCCATTCCCGGCTGAAAAAACCGAACCCGAAGAACTGGGATACGATAACTTCGCAGAGCAGGCCAGAAAGGGGAGGGATGGGGAACGTATCGGCAAGGACGAGGTGGTTATAGAGGGCCTGCCCAACATAGCGTACTCGTACGCTAAATGCTGCAAGCCTGTTCCCGGTGATGATATCATCGGATTTGTTACCAAGGAGGGGCTGGTGAAGATTCATCGAAAAAACTGTGTGAATGTCAGCAACGAGAGCCTTCTGAAAAGTGAGCGCGTCGTCAGCGTTTCCTGGAACAGAAAGGTTGAAACTGAATTTCTTGCAGGTGTAAAGGTTGTCGGAGAGGACCGGATCGGCATCACAAACCAGATAACCGGTGTTCTTTCCAAGTCGGATACCAATATCCGCAGCATCTCGCTCCATGCCAGGGACGGCATGTTTCTCGGGACGGTAATGATCTATGTCCGCAATATAGCCCGTCTTCAGTCGCTTATGGATAAGATCAGAAAAGTACAGGGGGTTTTTTCCGTTGAACGTCTCACAAACTGATCGATCTCTTTGTAATCCCGAGTGCCGGTTTATTGTTCTGTCGAAGCGCCCTCAGTTCAAAAAGAAGCCCTTACGGTGTACCATGAACCGGTTCCCAGTTCAGGATGTCGTACAAGGCTGAAGTCAGCCTGAAAATTCTTGAACGTGAACCCGGCGCCCCCGGAAAACGTGGAGGGGGCTGTTGTAAACCCGGCCCTCAGGGTTAAAGACGATATTACCCGAACTTCTCCGCCGGAACGCAGCCTGATCTCCTTGTCTTCCTGTTTTTCCACCCCGGCGGCCAGCACGATGGCGTCGACCGGTCTGTACGATGTCCCGGCAAGGGTTGTAAAAGGGGCTTTTTCTCCTCCGTCTCCTGTGTCCGGGCGGTTTACATTGAAAAACGCGACGCCGAGGTTCAGGTCAGGAGAAAGAAAGGCAAGCGCTCCAAGGTTGATACCCAGGGCGGACTCGGATCCGGTATCACCGGCATCCCGTTCAAGGAGACCTGCTGAAATTCCTGTGTGGACCGGTCCTGCCAGTTTTGTCGAGTAAGTAAAGAACGTGCTTGTTTCCCGGTAAAGGGATGATCCGTAGTACTGACAGGATATTGCCGCACTCCCGTTCCGGTCGAAAGGGAGGAGGCCTGTGTCGATTACCCCATAAAAACTGTCAAGTGCATTGTTGCCGAACGGGACTGCATATGAGATGCCTGCAGACAGGTTGTTCCCGAAATTGCCCGAAGCCGGATTATAGAACAGGCCGAACGGGTTGTTTGCCAGAGCAACACCGGCACCGCCCATGGCCTCCGCTCTCGCGTCCGGTCCGCGGTGCTCGAAGCTGCCGAGTGCAGTTGTTGCGGAAACGCAAAGGCTCATTGTGAGAAGCAGAACTCGTAATTTCATATCCAGGAATTTGGGCGTATAAAAGAAGTAATATATGGTATTCCCTGTAATAAAACCAGATGGTCAATGGTAAGGAGGCTTTTTTGAGGTTCTTCTACGGTTTAAAAGAAATCCTTATCTTTTTCTCACTGTATTTTGTATTTCATCAATCGATCAATTGAAGAGTTGGCAAACATAAGGAGCGGACTCATGAAATCCGGATTTTTCAGAGTTCTTGCGCTGTTTCTTCTGACAGCCATGTTCAGCGGCTGCGGTTACAATACCATGCAGAAGAACGAAGAAGGAGTCAACAAGGCATGGGGAGACCTTGAGGCGCAGCTTCAGAGAAGGGCCGATCTGGTGCCGAACCTCGTCTCAACCGTTAAGGGTGCTGCAGATTTTGAGCAGGAAACGCTCACGAAGGTAGTAGAGGCGCGTTCAAAAGCTTCATCTGTTCAGCTTACTCCCGAAATGCTCAGCGATCCTGACGCGATGAGTAAATTTCAGAGCGCACAGGGAGAACTCTCATCCATGCTTTCCCGTCTCATGGTTGTTGTCGAGCGGTACCCGGAGCTGAAGGCAAATCAGAATTTCAGGGACTTGCAGAACCAACTGGAAGGCACGGAAAACAGAATAAGTGTCGCCCGTAAGCGTTATAACGCCTCGGTTGAGACATTCAACTATTCGCTAAGGAAGTTTCCGAACTCTCTGACCAACGACATTATTCTGCATTTGAAGCCGAAAGAATATTTCAAAGGTGATGCATCTGCGCAGCAGGTCCCCCAGGTGGAATTCTGAGACGGTGCGAAGGTTCCGGGAAAAAAAGGTCCTGTGCGTTATCTGCTGCAATGCTTTTTTCATCGTACTGCAATTTTTTTCAGCGTTACCTCTTCAGGCGGTTGAGATACCCTCTTTGACCGGAAGGGTCAACGACTATGCTTCCATGATTTCTGCAGAAGCCGAGCTGGAAATCAATGAAAAACTTGCACACCTTGAAAAAAGCGAATCAACACAGATTGCTGTTCTTACTGTTGAGTCTCTTGATGGTGAGCCTCTCGAGGATTTTTCGATCCGGGTTGCCGAAGAATGGAAGATCGGGCAGAGAGAGTTCGATAACGGGGTTCTGTTGCTGGTTGCCAAGAAAGAACGCAAGGTTCGGATAGAAGTTGGTTACGGCCTGGAAGGAGCTCTTACTGATTTAACGGCAGGCAGGATAGCCGATAACGAAATCGTTCCCTTGTTTGCCGAGGGCAGATTTGACGAAGGTTTTATCCGCGGTACCGATCTGATAATTGCCGCGGTTCAGGGTGAATATACTGCACCGGCAAAAGAGGGTGCTGCCGAAGAGGATGGCAGGTCACTTCTTCCTTTTATATTTGTGCTGCTGCTGATCATTTATTTTTATAGCCAGGTTCCGCGCGGAGGTGGAGGGTATGGCTCAGGCCCTCTGATATATACAGGCGGTCCGGGAAGCGGTGGTTTTGGCCGGGGAGGTTTCAGCAGTGGCAGTGGCAGTTTTGGGGGCGGCGGTGGCGGTTTTGGAGGCGGTGGTGCCTCCGGGAGCTGGTGATAACCGGGTTCGGGTTGTTCATTACCCGTCACACCGTTGTTATCTTGATTCGCTAACTTATGAGTTAAGGCATGAAAGATCTTGTCAATAAATTTCTCTCCGAAAATGATAAGTCTGCAATAAAGGCAAGGGTTCGTGCTGCAGAAAAACGGACAGCAGGAGAGATCGTTGTCATGGTTGTTTCCTCCAGCCATCGCTATCCTCTGGCAAACATACTGGGCGGGATATTGTTCGCTGTGGTTTTTGGAATTGCGATTGCTCTGATTTCGGGTTTGGAAACCATGTGGCACTTTCTGGGATTTTTCGCGCTCTCATTTGTGTTATGCAATGAGATCATCAGGCGAAGTTTTTTTCTCAAGCGCTTGTTTGTTACCGATTCGGATATGAAAGAAGAAGTTGAAGAGGCGGCGATAGGTTCTTTCTATAAAAAAGAGATATACAATACCCGGGATCATGCCGGTATACTGATCTACATATCGCTTTTCGAGCGCCGAGTATGGATTCTGGGTGACAAAGGGATAAACGCAAAGATTGATCCTGTGGTCTGGCGTGGAATAGCCGATAGCATAGTTGCAGGTATCAAGGACAAAAAACAGGTTTCTGCTATCTGTGATGCCATCGACCGTTGCGGTGATATCCTTGAGCAGCATTTTCCCCCGGGTCCGGAGAACCCGGATGAGCTTGATGATGCAGTGATTATTGGTCATTGAAAGATTCCGGGACAGCCTATGAAGTCTCTGTGTCAGCTTAAAAGCAGGGAGATCGAGAAGAACCTCCGGGAGATTATGAGGGAGGTTACAAAACCAAAGTATGTCTGCGAGAAATGCGCAAGGGCAGCGAGGGAGAAAAAGCATCTGTGCAAGCCGGTAAAAATCGTTCGTTCATCTGCTGAATGAGATTGTTCGGCTTACGCTGTGATTTTTATTTCTGACTTGAATCTCTCATCTCATGTTCTCGTATTTGGCACGAGTTGTTTATCTTTTTGATTGCTACGCAAAAGCTGTATCCGTTTTCTTGCTACATTAATTCAGAGGGTTGACCATGATGCATTACAAAAAACTCCTTCCGTTATTTCTTTTGGTCGTCTGCGGTGTTACGGCATGCGGCCCGAATGCCGAGGAGCTTAATACCAGCGGTATAGAGAAACTTAAGAATGAAGACTATGACGGTGCGCTGGAAGATTTCAGCAAAGCAGTGGAAAAAGACCCGAAATTTGCGGAAGGATACCTGAACCGCGGTTACGTATATGGGAACAGGGGAGAGCTTCAGAAAGCGCTGGCCGATTTCGACAAGGCTATAGCTATTGATTCAGGTTACATCGAGGCATACTATAACCGGGGTTTTATCTATGGTTTTTTTGAAGAGTTTGACAAATCAATAGCTGATTTCAACAAGGTTATAGAGTTGAACCCCAAAGATGCTGAAGCGTATATCAACCGTGCATTGATCCGTTCGAGGCTCGGGGACAGGAGCGGAGAACTTGCCGACCTTAAGGAGGCTGCCAGGCTCGGGGATCCCACTGCGCGTAACTGGCTTGAAGACAATGGTATAAATTGGGAAGAACAGGGCGCTGGTTCTGATTTGGAAAGAGAGCATGAAGAAAGCGAACCCTGATGACGGATAACACATAAACCCCCTGTAAGATGACAATTCGACAATTTTTATTTACGGCAGCGCTGGTGCTTGTGTGGAGCGTATCTGCAATGTCTCTACATGCTGACGAGCGTTTCGGCTGCCGGATTCCCGTGACATACTTTGTGACGACAGGAACAGGCGAATCCGACCAGGGAATACCACCCGATCCCTACGAAACATTTTCTTATGATCTTGCACTGCTCGATGCAGGGATAGAAAATTTCAATGTTGTTTATTATACCTCGGTGCTTCCTCCTGAATCCCGTCAAATTCCTTTTGAAGAAGCCAGAGCATCATTTCACCATGGTGCGGTGCTTGAAGCTATTATGGCCAAAGCAGGCAGTGTTCAGGGAAATACTGTTGCAGCGGGTGTTGGCCGGGTATGGGCTGTTGACACAGACGGCAAGGCAGTCGGTGGTTTTGCTGCAGAATATGAACGCATTTATGAAAAAAAGCGCGTTGATCCTGAAACAGCGGCAGACGATGCCAAAAACCAACTGAAAGCCTCTCTTCAGCATGAGCTTGCTATTCGGGGTCTTGAGCAGAAGGGCGAGATGACCTTTGATGTGGCGTCGCTTTACATAAAAAAACGATATGGAATGGCTCTTGCCGCTCTTGGGTTTACCGGTTTTATTTATCCTGATGCTGACAAATAAGGATACCTCGAAAAACCAGTGTTAAACGTGGCTGTACCAGCCAGACGATATCGTGATTCTTTTTATTGAAAGCTCAGGGTCGAAAAGGCGCCGCAGAGTGATGCTTTTCGCATTGCTGATGCTGGTTCTTTCGTTGGCGTTTCTTATCAATGATTACCGTCTTTCCGAACCCGCTCCCGATAATATTCCCCGGGAAAAAAGCTGGGCCCGCTCAGGTATTATGCCCGATATCATGATCTCCGGTATTGAGATCCAGCCGCTTGTGCCCCAGGCAGGGGAGTCGTTTGTACTGAACATATTCTGCCAGAACATCGGTATTATCCGTAGCGGTCTTTATGATCTCGAGGTTTCGGTCAGGGACAGGTATGGAAACGAGGTCTTTTCCGGCAAAACCTCTCGCAATAGAGCCCTCGATCCGGGTCAGACAGGCGCAGCTTTTTCCTCCTCGATGCTTCGTGGCGATATTCCCGGCAGGTACACTGTGTCGGTATCGGTGATTCCCTATGGTTTTGAAGACAGTAACCTTCAAAACAACAGGGCTTCCAAGGTTGTAGAGGTTCGGTAAATGACGGCAGTCATTGTCCCCGGGGAAGCCGGGGGCAGGCGGCTGTTGTAACGGAAGAGGGAAACATTGCATTCCCCGGTTTCACGAGGACTGGTGCCTTGCAGTGGTTTGTGGTGTGTAACATAATGAGTATACGGAGCAGGACTGTCGGGGAAAGACCTCTTTGTCCCAGTGACTGGTGAGTGTTGAGGAGATGTTGGAAAACGGAAAGCAATGCCCGGGACCGGTGTTGATACTGCCCGATGGTTTGAGGGAAGGGGGATGTGGGGTTTATTTCTTCCTCGGAATTCTATATTGTTATATTTATTGCAGAAAAGATCGCTGGACAGTGTAAAAATATCCGTAAAAGCAAAGAGATAAGGGTACCTCGATTTATGTATTCCGCGCTTCGATTGCTGTACCCATAAGTCTGCCAACTCATGAAAAAAACAGCGCTATACTCCTGGCATCAGGATGCAGGGGCGAAAATTATCGATTTCGCCGGTTATCTCATGCCGGTCCAGTATGCCGGAATTGTTGCAGAGCATAGATGTGTACGTAATTCAGCGGGCCTGTTCGATGTTTCCCATATGGGCAATTTCTATGTAAAAGGGGCTGATTCCCTGGAGTTTCTTCAGTACGTGACAACCAATGATGCTGCATCACTGAAAAACGGTCAGGCACAGTACACATTGATGCTCTGGCCTGACGGTGGAATTGTCGATGACCTTATCATTTACAGGATAGATCATGAAACATGGTTTATCGTGGTCAACGCAAGCAACAAGGAGAAAGATTTAGAGTGGCTCGGCAAGCATATGCGGAAGTATGACCGTGTATCAATTGAAGATCATACCGAAAAACTTTCACTCATTGCTCTCCAGGGGCCCAAGTCGATGCATATTCTTCAGCGTGTATTTTTTTCATCGATATGCGAGCAGCTTTCTTCTTTTCAGTTTATCAAAGCCGGCTTTCAGAATACCGAGGTCATGGTTGCCTGTACCGGCTATACCGGTGAAAAAGGGGTTGAGATTTCAGTGCCGAACGAAAACGCCGAAGCTTTATGGAAGTCGATTATGAGGGAGGGCGCTGGATTCGGTATTCAGCCGGTCGGGCTTGGAGCACGAGATACGTTACGTCTCGAAATGGGTTATCCGCTCTATGGTCATGAGATAAACCGCAATACCAACCCGATCGAAACACGCCTTAAATGGGTTACAAAGCTTGATAAAGGAGCGTTTATCGGCAAGGAGCCCTGTATGGAGGCTGATCGTGACCCGGAACGGGCTCTTGTGGGATTTGTCATGGAAGAACGGGCAATTCCGCGACAGGGCTATGTGCTTTATGACGTCAATGAACAGGAAGTCGGACAGGTCTGCAGCGGCACTATGTCTCCTACACTGCAGAAGCCGATAGGGACTGCCCATGTTTTCCGCAGGGTTATGGAACCGGGAACACCCGTTTTTCTGGATATCAGAGATAAGCGGTATCGCGGAACGGTAACAAAACTTCCGTTTGTCAAGCCGGGATGAGGGAAAAGTTTGCAGCCTTCAGTTGGCAATAGGCAGAATAACCGATAACCATGAACAAGGACAAGTTGAAAAAAGAGCTTTCAGGAATTGTGCTGGGCATCATTGCCTTTTTTTATATCGGGGCTCTGCTGTTCTATCATCAGGATGACAAAACGGTTCTGGCAGCTTTGAAATGGTATGAGTTTTTCGGCCGCAACGCCATGGAAGCAGCTTTGGACCTGCATAATCCTTTCGGTATCTTCGGCGCGCGTCTTGCGGAACTCTTTATCCGCTCTTTTCTGGGGTATGTGTCTATTATTCCCGGACTGGCTCTCATACACTGGAGCTGGTCGATGCTTCGGCACAAGAGCCTGAAACCGCCTTTGATTTCTACGCTTTATGCCACCTTGATCTCTCTTGATGTTGCCGCCATGTTCGGTTTGACAACCGCGCCTTTCAGTGACGTAATGGCAGGGGCGGTAGGCCGGATGCTGGCAGCATTCCTGTCGACTGTAATCGGCTATACCGGAGCGTGGATTTTCCTTGCGGCGCTGGGTTTGGCCGCAACCGTTTTTGTCGTAAGAGTGATGGTTGAAAACCCGGTTGAAAAACTGCGTTCTGCAAGAACGGCTATTGCAAATCTTGGCGAACGGATTGTTTCGGTTGCACGCAAGGAACCCCGGGGATCTGAGCCTGAGCTTGATAAACCGTTTCCGGACAGGTTCCCGGCTCCTGAAAATCCGGAAGGAGCATTTGTGGAAAAAAAAAACGGGGAAGAGGAGCCGGAGATAACCATTCGTGAGGGAGTTCACGAAAAAGAAGCCGATCTGGATAAACGCAAGCTCAAGGTAAAAACAAAAGACAGGGTTGCTTATCGTTTTCCCTCTGTCGATCTTCTTCAACGTACCCGTGGAGAGGATGAATACGTTGACGAGACGCTACTCGAGGACAGTAAAAAAAGGTTGCTTGAAAAGCTCAGTATTTACAAGGTAGAGGTTGTGAGGATCTCTGCAACCGTAGGTCCCAGGGTGACACTTTTCGAACTTGAGCTTGCGCCTGATGTCAAGGTGAGCAGGATCACGTCGCTTGAAAACGATCTTGCCATGGCTATGGCGGCAAGGGGGATTCGCATAATCGCTCCCATTCCCGGGAAAAACGCGGTAGGTGTCGAAATCCCTCACGGCAAGCCCCGGACAGTGTGGATGCGTTCCGTTCTGCAGGTTGAAAAATTCAAAAACAACAGGATGGCGCTTCCGGTTGTGCTTGGTAAAACCATTGCAAACGAAGTGTATCTCGATGACCTGTCCAACATGCCGCATCTCCTGATTGCCGGTGCGACAGGTGCGGGCAAGTCGGTAGGGATAAACGTCATGCTGACCAGTCTGCTCTACGCATGCAGCCCGGACAGGGTCAAGTTTGTGCTGATTGATCCGAAACGGGTCGAGCTGCTGCATTACCAGAATCTTAAAAACCATTTTCTTGTAAAATTTCACGGCCTTGACGAGCAGATTGTCACCGATCCGGCAAAAGCTGTTTACGCGCTGCGGTCTGTAGAGAAAGAAATGGAGATGCGTTATGAACAGCTTGAAAAAGCCGGTGTACGCAACATTGCCGGTTTAAACCGCAAACACCCCGATGAAGCTTTGCCGTATCTTGTTGTCGTCGTCGATGAACTTGCGGACCTCATGATTACGGCAGGCCGGGATGTCGAGGAACCAATCACCCGACTGGCCCAGCTTGCAAGAGCGGTTGGGATTCATCTTATCGTTGCGACTCAGCGTCCTTCGGTTGATATTATTACCGGGGTTATCAAGGCTAACTTTCCTGCCAGGATAGCTTTTCAGGTTGCGAGCAAGGTGGATTCACGCACCATACTTGACGGATCGGGTGCCGAGCAGCTGCTCGGCAACGGTGATATGCTTTATCAGCCGGCGTCGCAGCCGAAGCCCGAACGTATTCAGTGCCCATATATCTCTGCAAACGAAGTGGAGGCGATTACCTCGTTTATCGGCAGCCAGACCGGATTGAAAAATTTCTACCATCTGCCGCAACCTGATGTCAGGGAAAAAGGTAACGGTTTTCATGCCGGCGGTATTCAGGATAAGGACGGGAGAGACAGCATGTTTGAAGAAGCGGCTCATCTCGTGGTAATGCACCAGCAGGGGAGCGTTTCACTGCTTCAGCGCCGTTTGAAGCTGGGATTCAGCAGGGCGGCCCGAATTATGGACCAACTGGAGGTCTGCGGTATTGTGGGTCCTGCTGACGGAAGCAAGGCCCGTGAGGTGCTTGTTGACAGCCACGATGCACTCGACTTGCTGTTGAGAAACCTGGACTGAAAAAGCAAAACCCTTGGAAAACCATTTTGTTTTTTGCCCGTGACATTTCATATTAGGTCATGCGGAACTCTATACCCGTATTGTTTTTTTGTACATCAAAACAAAGATTATGAATACCACTAAAGACTATTTGCCCGATACCGATCCGCTTTACGACAAAGTAATTAAGGCCCTTGAGGAGGTACGCCCTTACCTCCAGGCTGATGGAGGAGACTGCCAACTGGTCGGCATCACCAAAGACATGGTTGTGGATGTCAAGCTGCTTGGAGCCTGTGGTTCCTGTCCGATGAGCACGCTGACGCTCCGTGCGGGTGTGGAGCAGGCTGTCAGGAAAGCCATTCCGGAAATCGCAAGGGTCGAGTCGGTCTGACGTAAAACAGCATAGTGTACAACAGTAAACCCCGGCCGTTCAAACCGGGGTTTTTGGTTTACTGTCCGGCTTTGCAGGCACAGGCAGCTGCATTGTTTATCGATATCTGTCTGGCGACCTCGCTTGCTGACTTGTTGATTGCATCGGCGGCTTCACTTTCAGGGAATTCGACAACGACAGGTTTTCCGCTGTCCCCTCCTTCCCGGACCATACCGCCGATCGGTATGGAGCCAAGGAGTGTAATGCCCTGTGCTTTTGCAAACTTTTCTCCACCTCCCTTGCCGAAGATATAATCTTTTGTCCCGTCAGGCAGCAGATAGTGGCTCATGTTTTCTATCAATCCCAGCAGAGGAACATTGACTTTTCTGAACATGGTGACCGCTTTTGCCACATCGGAGAGCGCGACATCCTGTGGTGTCGTGACGATGACGGCACCGTTGACCGGAAGCATCTGTACAAGCGTGAGCTGAATATCTCCCGTGCCCGGAGGGAGATCAAAAATAAGATAATCCAGCTCGCCCCATGCAACTTCCGTGATAAACTGTTTTATGGCAGATGACGCCATGGGGCCTCTCCAGATAACGGGATTGTCGCTTTCGATGAGAAAACCAATGGACATAAGTTTTACGCCGTACTTCTCAATGGGTATGAGACTTTTATTCCTGACCTCAGGGCGTTTGTTTTCGAGGCCGAACATGGTCGGGATACTCGGGCCGTAAAGGTCGGCATCGATCAGTCCGATTTTTGCCCCCGTTCCGGCAAGGCTGACGGCAAGGTTAACGGCAACGGTCGATTTGCCGACGCCTCCTTTACCCGATCCGACAGCAATGATGTTTCTGACGTTCGGCAGCGGGTTGTCTTTTTCTCCATGCCCTCCGCAGCTTGAGCCCGATGTGACTTTTGCAGGAAGGTTTACGGTTATTTCACCTGCTTCAGGAAGGTGTTCACGGATAGCGGCTACACATGCATTTCTGATGTGATCTTTCATAGGACAGGCCGGAGTGGTCAGCTCGACACTGAGCGATATGGCGTTATCCGTCCCGATGTGTATGTCTTTGACCATGTTCAGTGAAACCAGGTCCTTTTTCAGGTCGGGTTCCATGACGTTTCCAAGTGCTTCGAGTATCTGTGTTTCGGTGATTGCTGGCATAGTGTACAAGGTGTGTTATGATGTTCTGGAAATACTGTTACTGTGTTCGGCAGGAAGCCCGCTGACAATGAGGAATACTTTCATCGCTGATTACTTTTTTTTATAACGGAACGATACAGGAACTCCGGTGAAATCAAAGGTTTGCCTGAGGCGTTTTTCAAGAAACCGTTTGTAGTTGCTGAGGACAAGTTCAGGGTTGTTGCAGAAAAACGCAAATACCGGGTAAGGTGCTCCGATCTGGGTCATGTATTTTATTTTGAGCTCCCTGCCCGACTTTGATGAGGGAGAAACTTCTGAAAGCACCTGTTGCAGGAACCTGTTGAGTTCGCTCGTACTGATTTTTTTCTGGCGGTTCCGGGAAATTTCAAAAGCAGTGTCGATGGCTTTGTAAAGGTTCTTTTTCGTGAGAGCGGAAGTAAAGTGAACGGGTATCCATGAAAGGTTCCCGATCTGGTCATATATCCTGTCACTGTACTTTTTGCTTGTTTTCGAGTCCTTTTCGACAAGATCCCATTTGTTGACAAGTACCAGTACACCTTTCTTTTTTTCGGCAGCCATCTGAATGATTTTTATGTCCTGTTTTTCCAGACCCTGTTGTGCATCAATCAGAAGCAGCGCTACATCGCAGCGCTCGATGGACTTTTCAGTGCGCAGAGAGCTGTAGAATTCTATGCCCCGGTCGATTTTTGTTCTTTTGCGCAGTCCGGCGGTATCGATCAGTAAAAAATCCCTTCCATTGCGTTTAAGTCTGCTGTCGATAGCGTCCCTGGTTGTTCCCGGTACGTTTGAAACAATATGGCGGCTGGTTCCCAGGAGAGCGTTGACGAAGCTGGATTTCCCGACATTGGGGCGCCCTATGATCGCTATTTTAACGGCAGTGTCCTCTGCTTCCTGGACTGTGTCAGGAAAAGATGCAACAACATCATCAAGAAGATCGGCAACGCCGTTTCCTTCACGTGCAGAAATAAACCAGGGCTCCGACAAGCCTGTGCGGCGGAACTCCTCGCCTTCAAAGGCAAGTTGACGGCTTTCAACCTTGTTGACCACCAGGTAAACAGGCTTGTCCTGAAAATTCTTTTTAAGCATCCTGCTCATGTCAAGATCGAGGTAGGTCAGCCCGGAACGCACGTCAACCATAAACAGGATGACATCAGCTTCCCCTATGGCCGCAAGCGTTTGTTCCATCATTGCACTGGTGATGCTGTCTTTTTCATGGCTATACCCCCCGGTATCCATCACCATGAACTGTCTTCCCTGCCAGTCCGCAGAAGCTATATGGCGATCCCTGGTTACTCCGGGGGTGCTGTCCGTGATTGCGCTTTTGCTGCGGGATATACGGTTGAACAGGGTTGATTTTCCGACGTTTGGCCTGCCCACAAGAGCCACAAGAGGTTTCATTGTTTTACGGTAGATAAGTCAAAATTCAAAAGTAAAAAGTTAAAAACGGCTGAATAGCGAGCCGAATGGCTCATCGCTTGACCCTCCAGTATCCTTATGGCAACTGATCGATTTAGCAAGGTATAATGTTTGTAGAATTATTTGAAATAAATTACATTGCCAGACACAATTTTTTGGAAATGTGCTCTATAAACAACGTACAAGGATGAGTAAGACGATAAGTTTCAAGACATATTCAGCGAAGCCCGGTGAGGTAGAACGCAAATGGTATGTCATTGACGCGGAAGGCAAGGTGCTCGGCCGTCTTGCCAGTGAAATCGCAAAAGTTCTGCGCGGAAAACACAAGCCGCAGTTTACGCCGCATGTCGATACAGGTGATTTCGTTATTGTGACGAACGCCGGAAAAGTCGGTTTGAGCGGCAGAAAAGTGGATCAGAAGACCTATTTTTCTCATTCAAATTACCCCGGTGGCGTGAAGATTGACAACGTCAAAGAGCTTCTCCGAAAAAACCCTGAAAAAGTTATCGAAAAAGCTGTATGGGGTATGCTACCGCACAACAACCTCGGAAGGGCGCTTTTCAGGAAGCTTAAGGTATATGCCGGGGCCGAGCATCCGCATGCTGCTCAAAGCCCTGTTGAAATGAAAGTTAACTAATAGGTACCTCTATTAATTTGTTGCGCATCATGATTACTTCGTTAGGCGATGCTCGAAATCCTCATGTACTTCGTGTACACTCCGGTTTCTGCGCTCCGTCCGCCTTGTACTCAAGTCGCTCACGACAATTAATAAAGGTGCCCTAATAATAAAACAAATGGTGATGAAAGAGGTTATCAATGCAGTAGGCCGCAGAAAAACCTCGGTTGCAAGGGTCTTTCTTGTTCCGGGAAAGGGCGCTGTTACGGTCAACAAACTGCCGGTAGAGGATTATTTTAAGGATGAGTACAGAAGGAATGAAGCTCTCAAGCCTCTTCTGCTTTCAGGAAAGAAGGACGAGTTCGATGTCAAGATCAACGTTCGCGGTGGCGGCATCAGCGGTCAGGCCGGTGCGGTAAGCCTCGCTGTTGCAAGGGCTCTCGTTGAGATCGATGAGGAGATCCGTCTGTTGTTCCGTAAGGACAGGCTGCTGACGAGAGACCCTCGTATGGTCGAGAGGAAGAAATACGGTCAGAAAAAGGCCCGTAAGAGATTCCAGTTCTCAAAACGTTAGTATTCTTTATTGCTATTTCTATAAACAACACATATTCTGTTAACCCGCATCGGCGGGGGACGTTGTCCGGTGGTGTCCGGTGCTTGTGCATCGGATTCCGTGCAATACAGGCAGGATAGAGGATAAACTGTTACAGTTATGCAGACACAGACAACATCAAGATTCCAGCTTGAGGACATGCTTCGTTCCGGCGTGCATTTCGGACATTTGGCAAGGCGCTGGTGCCCGAAGATGAGGCCGTATATCTTCATGGAGAAAAACGGGGTACACATCATCGATCTCAAGAAAACTCTGGTAATGGCCGAGGATGCCATGAAAGCTATCGAGGCGATTGCCATGACAGGTAAAGAGATCATGTTTGTTGGAACCAAAAAGCAGGCTAAATCCATTATCTCGGATGAAGCAGAGCGTGCAGGTATGCCTTATGTATCGGAGCGCTGGCTTGGTGGTATGCTTACCAATTTTTCGACAATCCGTCAGAGCATCCGCAGAATGAACGCTATCGACAGGATGGAGACCGACGGAACCTTCGATATGATTACGAAAAAAGAGCGGCTGATGCTGGTGCGTGAAAAAGAGAAGCTGATGAGGATTCTCGGCGGTATCGCCAACATGACCAGGTTGCCCGCGGCGCTTTTTGTCGTTGACATTAAAAAAGAACACATCGCAGTAAGAGAGGCCCGCTCACTCGGGATACCTATTTTCGCCCTTGTTGATACCAACTGTGATCCTGATGAGGTTGACTTTGTTATTCCCGCTAACGATGATGCTATCCGTTCGATCGAACTGATGGTCAAAGGCGTTGCCGAGGCTATTGCCTCCGCCCGTCAGCAGGTTGAGGAGGAGGCCGCAATGGCTGAGGCGGAAGAGGCTGCAGAAGAAGCTGCAGAAGAAGCTGCGGAAGATGATCAGACTGCAGGGGAAGAAGAGGCTGCACAGGAGTAATTATTATCAGCATATAAACTATTCAAACAGTAATGAGCCAGATATCTGCAAAAGCAGTAAAAGAATTACGAGATAAAACCGGTGTTGGCATGATGGACTGCAAAAAAGCCCTTGATGAAGCCGGGGGGGATATGCAGAAAGCCATAGAGTATCTTCGCAAAAAAGGTGCAGCGCTTGCTGCAAAACGTGCCGGGCGCGAAGCCAGGGAAGGTGTGGTTATCGTCAGGATTAACGATGCCTCTGATGTCGGCATTATTCTTGAACTGAACTGTGAAACCGATTTTGTGGCGCGTGGCGATGATTTTACCGGTTTCGCCGAAGCTGTTGCTCAATGCGCGCTCGAGGGAGGTATCGATTCGGTTGATAACATGATGAGCGTTTCGCTTGGTGATGCCTTCGACGGAGAATCAGTTGAAGATGCCATCAAGACCATGACAGGCAAGCTTGGCGAGAAGATTGAACTCAAGCGGCTGGGTTACATCAAGGCAGAGGATGGTCTTGTTGCCGGTTATGTGCATCCCGGTTCAAAGCTCGGTTCAATAGTTGAAGTTACCGGAAGCAACACGTCTGAGGTAGTTGTTCTGGCAAAGGATATAGCCATGCAGATCGCTGCAGCCGCCCCTATTGTTGTTGAGCGGTCTACGGTTCCTGCAGAGTATATTGAAAAAGAAAAAGAGATATACCGGCAGCAGGCGCTCAGCCAGGGTAAACCTGAAAAGTTTGTTGACAAGATCATTGCAGGACGTATGGATAAATACTTTCAGGAAGTGGTGCTTCTTGAGCAGGCCTTTATCAAGGACAGCAACGCAAAAGTACAGGATGTGCTGAAAGACTTTGCGAAGCAGCACGATATGCAGATAACAGTCAACAGTTTCATCAGATATCAGTTGGGTGAGTAAACGGAAAAGCCTCGTTGTTCGAGGCTTTTTTTTTTGTCGCATAATATTATTCCGGAGTAGCAGCCATGTTACACTACAAACGTATCCTGCTCAAACTAAGCGGTGAAGCCCTGGCTGGCAATGAAGGCTATGGTATCGATGCCGGCATGGTTGACCGCTATGCAGATGAAGTAAAGAGAGCGCTTTCACTTGGTGCAGAGGTTGCCCTTGTTATAGGCGGCGGCAACATCTTTCGTGGTTTGTCATCGGCGGCGGCCAGTATGGACCGTGTCCAGGCTGATCACATGGGAATGCTTGCAACAGTCATAAACTCTCTTGCCTTTCAGGATGCTCTCGAGCGAAAAGGTGTTTTCACACGTCTGATGAGTGCGATAAAGATGGAGCAGGTCGCAGAGCAGTTTATCCGCAGGCGTGCAATACGTCACCTCGAAAAAGGACGGGTGGTTATCTTCGGTGCCGGTACGGGCAACCCTTATTTTACAACCGATACGGCAGCCTCGCTTCGTGCCGTTGAGATCGAAGCAGATGTCATCGTAAAAGGAACCCGTGTTGATGGTGTCTATAACTCGGATCCGGAGAAAAATCCGGCGGCAGAAATGTATAAAAACATATCATACCTCGATGTGCTGCAAAACAACCTCAGAGTTATGGACTTGACGGCCATAACACTTTGCAGGGAGAACCTTCTTCCCATTGTAGTAATGAATATGAATGTGGAGGGGAACCTTGGCCG
>JAKSCY010000578.1 GCA_022360355.1 Chlorobiales bacterium | reverse complement strand
CTCCCCTTCATTGATATTCTCGGCAGTCAGCTTCATGGAAGATGGCGTTATAGAAAACCTGATGTCGCCGATGCTCGAAAATCTGCCTACCCTTTTGACGGAGTCATAAAAAAGAGCTCTGTCTATAGCAAGCTTTTTTTCATTTTCAAGAGGGATTACCGCTTCATAGTTAGGATACTGTTCTGCGATAAGGGCAGCATCAAGAACCAGGTTATCCGTTGTAAAACGTATGGACTTGTTTGTCGAGTCAATCGATATCTTTACATCACCTTCACTGACCAGCTTCTGCAGAATGGAAAGTACTCTTGCAGGTATGACTATCTTCTGTTTTTCAGAAAGAGAAACACCGCATGTTTTTCTGAATCGTACCAGACGGTGCCCGTCGGTAGCAACTGCAGTGAGCAGATCGTTTTCGATTTCAAACAGTACCCCCATCATTGCCGGCCTCATACCGTCGATACTGCATGCGAAAATTGTCTTATGGATAATGTTGAGCAGGTCGCCGGAAGAGAGTTCCAGTTCGATATCATAGGTTTTGTCCTGCTTTTCGGCTTTACTTTCGAAAGTACAGGGTATTTTATAACGGCCCTTGTCAGTAGCAATATTGACCGTACCGTGCTCGCTCAACTGCTGACGCTCCACTTCGAAACTGACACCTGTATCGTACATACTCCGCAGAAAATCCAGAATCGTTCGAGCCCTTACCCCGACATTACCTTGGTCACCCGATTCGACGTCTGTGTTTGCCGTGATCGACAGCTCGCCGTCCGTAGCGAAGAGTGTGAGAATCTTGTTGTCGAGAGTTATGTGCAGATTTTCGAAGCGGGGATCCAGCGCCTTGCTTGGAATGGCTTGAGTTACCTTGTTTACTGCGTCCTGAAAGTGTTTGATCGAGGTCGAAAATTTCATTGTACACTCTGTTTATTATTAAGTATTTAAAATATTTGTTGTTGTTATTGAGTGTGTGGAAATCTTGAGCATTTTCTTTTGTTGTGGCTAATATATTTTTTAAAAATCTCTTACCTGCTTCATGCAGGTGTTGGTTTATGTGGATAACATGTTGGTAACCCTGTGGTGTTGTTAACACTTTCTGTGATCTGCTCAATGCGTTTCTTTTCCGGTGTGGATAACCTGTTATGCGTGACCGGCTTCATGAACAGGTTGCTGACAGGTTATCCACATTACCTTCTCCCGGTATGCGTATCACATCGACATGATTTCAATGCGCTTTTTCAGCTCTTCTGTCTGGTTTCTTATTTCCGCTGAGTTCCGGACTTTTTTGTTGATGGTATTGTAGCCATGGATAACCGTTGAATGATCGCGCCCCCCGAAATGGAGCCCTATGGTCTTCAGTGAAGAGTCGGTCAGTTCCTTGCTCAGATACATCGCCATCTGTCTGCCGGTTGCAATCTCTTTTTTCTTCGATTTTCCTTTCAGGTCATTCGGCGTGATGGAAAAGTATGAGCAGATGGCTTTTTCAATCGTTTCCAGGCTCAGCTTTTTTGACTGTATCCTGATAATATCCTTGAGGGTGGATTTAGTGAACGACAAGTCGATATCCTGATTGAACAGCGAATGAGAGGCGAGCAGCTTGACAATGCACCCTTCCAGTTCTCTGACGTTCTGGGTGACATTGGTAGCGATAAATTCTATAACGCTTCCATCAAGCGTTACCCCGCTCTGTGCCAGCTTGCTTTGGATGATTGCTTTTCTGGTTTCATATTCCGGCGGTTGTATATCCGCCGACAATCCCCAGTTGAACCTCGAAATAAGGCGATCCTCGATTCCCCTGATTTCCTTGATAGGCCTGTCCGATGAAAGGATGATCTGTTTGTTCGACTGATGGAGGGTGTTGAATATGTGAAATATCTCTTCCTGGGTTTTTTCCTTGCCGGCAAAAAACTGTATGTCGTCGATGATCAGGACGTCCACTTTCCGGTAAAAAGCTGAAAATTCCTGAATATTGCCGTTCTGGATGGCATTGACGAAATCTATGGCAAATTTCTCACTGGATACATACAGGACATATTCGGAAATGCGTTTTTCACGGACATGATTGCCTATCGCCTGCATCATGTGTGTTTTTCCCAGTCCTACACCGCCATAAATGACAAGCGGGTTGAATGCGTTTTGTCCGGGGTTCTGTGATACGGATTTCGAGGCAGCAAAGGCAAGTGAATTGCAGTCTCCCCGGATAAGCGTGTCGAAGGTGTACTGGGGATTGAGATGACTCTCGAACTTGGTACGGTAGCGTTCCACAAAGTCTCTGTCCGGAGATGTTCGCACTTCGGAGCATTCTTTATGACCGGGATCGGCTTTCGATATATTCTGATGAGGAAGCTCGATCGTGACAGGATGGCTTTGCGATTTATCCATGACAATCGAGTACATCAATTTGCCTTCGGTGCCAAGAATATCCTTAAGAGCCTGCTTCAGCTGCACAGAGTAGTTCTCTTCGATCCACTCATAAAAAAACTGGCTTGGTACTTCTATGGTCAGTTCGTTGCCAGAGAAGCGTAAGGGGGTGATAGGGGTAAACCATGTCTTGAATGCTTGGCTGTTGAGTTTGTCTTTAAGAACGTCAAGACAGGCGTTCCAGACTTTCCGCGCAGTTCCTGCTTCGGCTGCATTGGCACTTGGGGGTTCTTCAACTACTTCTTTGCTCGACAAAGGGGGCATGAAATTATAACATTTGGAATGAGATAAGTTCTTCGTGAGACAGATCATCAACATGGGTTGTTCATAAATTACATTTTTCAGTGGATAAAATACAATCCGTGAAACGAAAAATTCTCTGCGGGCAAAGGGTAAGGTTAACGAATGTTATCAACAGGTTAAGTTGTTTATTTAATATGGATTAGTGATTTATATCCGATTGGTTGTCAACATCTGTTGGTTTCTTTTGTGGCCGGGTTTGGCGTGGGTTATGGTCAGGTAATTTTTTTTATCCACAAGTTATCCACATTATGAATGTGTCCGGTTTGCGGGAGGGTTGGCAGGGATGAAAAGTTGCCGGAAAAGCATTTCTACGAGGTTGGATTTAAGTGATGATTGTGCTAAATTCTATGCCCTGTGATTTTTGAATTATCTATGAGACTATCGAGGAGCGTTTTACTATGAAAAGGACATTTCAGCCGCATAACAGAAAGAGAAGGAACAAACATGGTTTCCGCCAGCGCATGGCCACAAAAAGCGGCCGCAGAATTCTTGCCTCGCGCAGGGCGAAGGGGCGCCACTCGCTCAGTGTCAGCAGTGATATGGGGTCTCGCAGGAAGTAAGGGATAATAACAATCGTCCCGTGACGTTTTGAGCACCACGCATGTTTATTCACTGAAAAAGTACGAGATACTCAGGGGCAGAACGTTGGTATCGAAACTTTTCAGTTCGGCCCGCAGCTTCAGGGGGGGATTTATAAAAGTATTGTTTGCGCCGCTTGAGGTGAACAATGGCGGCCGCAGGTCGCTCCCGAAAGTGCTGTTTGTTGTTGGCAGAAAAATCAGACCTGATGCTGTTGGTCGTAACAGGATAAAACGATTGATGAAAGAAGCATACCGGCACGAAAAACCGCTTGCTGCCGAGTGTGCAGAAAAATATGCAGGAGACGGGAACAAGACCCTGTGTATTGCGTTTATGTATACCGGACGAAGGAAGACGTTACCGTCATCGGAAAGTTTCAGAAAAGAGGTGCGGGGGCTGCTCGAAAGTATATTGAGGATGACTCCCGGTTGAGTGAGGTGAACGTGATTAACAGCAAATAATCATCATGGAACTCAATGCTTTCTGGAAAATTATAAACCAGGCGCCGATTTTTCTGATCAAGTTTTACCGGTCGTACATCTCTACCCTGCTGGGTCCTTCCTGCCGATTTTATCCTACCTGTTCAAGCTATGCTCTCGAAGCGTTCAGGACTCATAATTTCTTTTATGCAATGTGGCTTACCGTGTGGCGTTTACTGCGCTGCAATCCTTTTTCAAAAGGGGGATATGACCCTGTACCTCTGGCCGGAAAAAAACTAAACTCTAAAGAAGGAGATAATGGATAAAAACTCTGTTATAGGACTTGTGCTGATAGGTCTGATCATGATTGTTTGGATGCAGTTTATGGCTCCGGAAAGGAATCCTGTTCAGGACATGACGGCGGACAATGTGACTGCGGTTGAAGAAATACGGGATGACGGTAACGGGTCGGCATCGGTCATGCAGGGTAACGGAAGTACAGATACAGACAATTTCGGTGAATTTGCCGTTGCCGCTGATGGTGAGGAAAAACTTATCACCATTGACAATGAGCTGTTCACTGCTGTGTTTTCCTCCCACGGGGCTACCCTGAAGTCTATGGTATTGAAGGAGCATCTCGATTCGGACAAGGAGCAGTTTGACCTGGTGAAAAAAGTTGACAGCGGTGCTTTATCCCTTTTCTTCCAGACTCGAGACGGCAAGAAGATCGATACAAGAGACCTTTATTTTACGGTATCTGATAATCAAGGCGAGGTTTCCCTTACCGGTAAGCAGTCTTACTCGTTAACCTACAGGCTTGATGTGGCACCGGGCAGAAACATTGTCATTGTCTATACGTTTAGCGGTGACGCTTATACGATAGGTTATGACGTGCAGCTGACGGGTTTTGACGGCTTGCTGCCGGGCAATGAATACCAGCTTGAATGGGATGGCGGGCTGTTACACTCCGAGAAAAATCACGATGACGAGATGCAGAATTCATGGGCATCCGCTTATATGGGCGGGAGTCTTCTCAAGCTCGATGCAAGCGATCCCTCGAAAGACTACCGTGAGGAACAGTCAGGAGTTGCCGGATGGATTGCGGTAAGGACGAAATATTTTGTGGCGTCACTGATACCTGCTTCGCCGACCGAAGGAGTCTATCTGAGTGGAAGCCACAAGGCCGGGGAAAAGTTTGAAGATTATACAGCCGCCCTGAAGTTCACCCTTCCTCCTGACGAAAAGACCCACAAGGAATCACTGTTACTCTATGTTGGACCGATTGATTACAATGTGCTGCATTCTCTCGGCGTGAATCTTGAAAAGATAATGGACTTCGGCTGGGACTGGCTGACCAGACCTTTTGCGGAATATATCATTCTGCCGATTTTCAATCTGCTCAACAAGTTCATGGACAATTACGGTCTGATTATCATCATTTTTGCCCTGTTGATCAAGCTGGTAACCTATCCGCTTACCATGGCATCGACGAAATCGATGAAAAAAATGGCTGCACTCCAGCCGATGATGAAAGAGCTGCAGGAGAAGTACAAGGACAACCCTACGAAAATGCAGAGCGAAATTGGGCGAATCTACAAGGAAGCCGGTGTCAATCCGCTTGGCGGGTGTCTTCCCGTCCTGCTGCAGATGCCGCTTCTTTTTGCAATGTTCTATGTGTTCCGTTCGTCCATAGAGTTGCGGCAGCAGTCGTTCCTCTGGGCCAAAGACCTTTCCCTCCCGGATTCCATTCTTGATTTGGGGTTCAGCATTCCTCTGTACGGAGATCATATCGCCCTGTTTCCGATTCTCATGGGCGGAGCGGTATATCTGCAGCAAAAGATTACGCCGACCACGCAGACCAATGATCAGATGAAGATTCTGATGTATATTTTCCCGGTCATGATGCTTCTTTTTTTCAACAATCTTCCTGCAGGACTTGGCCTGTACTATCTGATGTTCAACGTATTCAGCATCATACAGACGTTCTACATCAACAAAACCACCACTACCGATGACCTGCCGGCAATAGCTCCTGCAAAACCGGCGCAGAAACCCTCGAAAAAGAAAAAAAGCGGGAAAAAACATTAACCCCCATTGAGCGGCTGCCGGGGCACCCCGGCGTCGCCAAGGCATGTTTACGCGATCAATGCAGGCTTGAAGACTGTAATGGAACATGGTTTATCCGGTTGCTGACAATCCGATGGTATTTTTACACACGCTGAACCTGCCGGGTGCTGTCTTTGTTCTTGCCGGACTGTTCATGGTTGTGCGAAGAGGTCGGGATGGCTTGGTGATGCTTTTTCTTGCACTGTTTGCCGTCGGATGTGCCGGGGGGATAGCCTCCGGCTTACTTCTGTCTGTCCATCCGGCACATTCCGCCGCTCTGGCCGGTCTCGTCTACATTTTTTTCAGCCGGGGGGATTCCGGTGAAAAGCTCTATACGGCTCTTATGGTGTTGTACGCTTTTCTGGTTGCGTGGACGGGGATCTACAAAGGGGCGTATTCCCCCGGAGACGCAGCCGCAGGAATGTTTGCCGGAATAGCCTGCTCGGGGCTTGCCTATACTCTCTTTGCCTGGGTGGTTAAAAACATTGTACATCTCAATATACTCAAACACCCGGCTCGGGGTTGAAAATGAGCAAGCGCTACTGGGGAGTCGATCTCGGAGGGACGAAAATCGAGGGAACCGTCCTTGATGAGAGCAGCAAGCCTCTGGTTCGTCTGAGGATTCCTACAGAGGCTGCCGGAGGTTATCGCCGTATACTCTCGCGGGTGGCAAAGCTTGTGCGCATGATGGCCGATGAACTGCGTTCTCCGCTTCCTGCGCACGTAGGGATAGGAACACCCGGCAGGATTGACAGGAAAACCGGCCTTTTGAAAAATTCCAACACCGTTTGCCTGAACAACATGCCGGTGCTTGCAGACCTTGAAGAACTGCTGCAGACAGGTGTAACGCTTGAAAATGATGCCAACTGTTTCGCGCTTGCCGAATCGCTCTTTGGAGCAGGACAGGAAACGATGCTCCATGGGGCGGCCGTTGCATTCGGTATTATTCTCGGTACCGGAGTCGGCGGGGGCGTTGTCTGCGGCGAAAAAGTCATACACGGGGCACACGGAATCGCCGGAGAGTGGGGGCATAACGAGCTTTTTGCGGACGGAGAGCCATGTTACTGCGGCAGGAGAGGGTGCGTGGAAACCGTTTTGTCCGGACCGGCACTTGAACGGTATTATACCATACGGTCGGGTGGAATATCGAAACCCCTGAAAGAGATCGCCGCATCGGCAGGTGCCGATCAAGCAGCAGGGGAAACCATTGAGCGTCTGCTGAGCGCTTTCGGCAAGGCGGTTGCCCACGTGGTCAATATTCTTGATCCTCACATCATTATCATCGGTGGCGGTGTCGGTAATGTGGATGCGCTCTATTCCCCCGCGGCCAGGAAGGAAATTGAAAAACATCTGTTCAATGGTTCTCTCGATATTCCGGTTGTTCGCCCGGAACTGGGGGACAGCGCCGGAGTCATCGGGGCGGCAGTATTAACTGTGGGAAAGGGTGCATGAAAGAAAACAATTTGAGGGATTTTTATAAAAAGGGCGAAACGGTTGAGCTGACGATTTCCGATATCGCTGAAAAGGACCAATGTTTCGGAAAGCTGGAAAACGGGACAGGTGTCCTTGTGCGGGGCATGTTGGCTATAGGTGACAGGGTTGAGGCAACCATAACCAGGGTCAGACCAACGTATATCGAGGCGGTTGCCGGCAAGGTGCTGTCGTATTCTGCTGACAGGGTAGAGCCGGAATGTCCGGTTTTCGGTGTTTGCGGTGGCTGCAAATGGATGCATGTGAGCTATGATACACAGGTTCGTTACAAACAGAAAAAGGTTCACGATGCTCTTGTGCATATCGGCGGGATTAAGGGCATCACCGTCAAACCGGCTCTTCCCGCCCCGGGCATCATGCATTACCGGAACAAGGTGGAATTTTCCTGTTCCAGCAAACGTTACCTGCTGCCCGAAGAGCTGAAGCAGGAAGTGCTGGAAAAGCCGAAAGATTTTGCGCTCGGGTTTCACGCCCCAGGAAATTTCGAGAAAGTGCTTGAAATAGATACCTGCTACCTTGCCAAAGAGTGCATGAACAGTGCTCTTGCAATAACCAGGGAATTTGCATTTGAGCAGGGCCTTGCTCCCTATGCGGCAAGGGAGCATACCGGTTTTTTAAGAAACCTCATGCTTCGTTACAGCGAGGAGCGGGCGGAACTGATGGTGAATCTTGTTACCTCCTGGCATGATCCGGAACTCATGGGGGCATACCGGGACAGGCTTCTGTCCAGAATGCCCGGACAGGAGATGACAATCGTCAACAATGTCACAACACGGAAAAATACGGTAGCAGTCGGTGAGAAAGAGTATGTCGTTCATGGTGACGGTGTTATCCAGGAGCGCCTTGGGGATCTTCGGTTCAGGATTTCCGCAAACTCGTTTTTTCAGACAAATACAAGGCAGGCAGAAGCTCTTTATGACGGCATCATGAAAATGGCCGGGCTGAAAGAGAATGATACGGTGTATGATCTTTATTGCGGAACCGGTACCATTACGCTTTATCTTGCCGAGCGCTGCCGCCGGGCGGTAGGACTTGAAATCGTTGAGAGCTCACTTGCCGATGCCGCAGAAAATGCGTTACGCAACGGCATCGCCAATGCTTCGTTTTACCGGGTGGATCTCAAGAATTTTCATACCCTGCTCGGTACGCTCGAAGAGTTCGGTTTTCCAAGGGTGATCGTTACCGACCCGCCGAGAGCGGGCATGCACCCGAAGGCACTCAAGACAATGGTTCGGCTCCAGCCCGAAACAATCGTCTATGTCAGTTGCAATCCGGCAAATCTCGCAAGGGACGCAAAAGAAATCTGCGCATCCGGTTACCGGCTCGAAGAGGTTCAGCCGGTCGACATGTTTCCGCACACCAGTCACATCGAGGCACTTGCGTGCTTCAGGCGTACCGTTTAAGGATAAGGCAAAAGTCAAAACTCAAAAGCTAAAAAAGACTCTTTGACGGCCACTACGTCGCCTTTCAGATTCGGCGGCGAGCGCAACTCCCACTCGCTCCGCATAATAACTTGATAACATTCTCAGCTTTTTTTCTGAGCAACTCATTTCCAATCATCAGAATATCCTTCACTGCCATAGCTTTCTCCGTTATTGCCAGTCAATGGCCGTTTTTCCAACACACCAACAAAATCATTATCTATCTTAAAACAAAAACATAGGATGTCCCCTAAATTTTGGTGATTATGGATTCAGGTAAAAAGCCGGATAAAGAGCTGGAACAGTATCGCTACTTCCTCAAAGACAGCATCCGCCAGGCGATCAATTTCAGGCAAACCGCCCAGAGCCGTGGTCTGCCGGCACCGCCACTGCAAAAACCTTGCCCTGAAAACGCAGTTCGTATCGAGCTGCCGGATGGGTCGAGATCATTGAAGGAACTTTGCAGAACGCCGGTTGCCGATGCAATTGCGAGGCGGGAAAGCGTACGCTTTTACACACCCGAAGCGCTTACCCTTGATGAACTCTCCGCTCTGCTCTGGGCGACTCAGGGGATTCGCCGGGTACTGAGTGAGGAGTGTGCATTGCGTACCGTGCCTTCCGCCGGTGCACGGCACTCATTCGAGACATACATTGCTGCAAGCAACGTGGATG
>JAKSCY010000697.1 GCA_022360355.1 Chlorobiales bacterium | reverse complement strand
TGAGCTTGTTCTGGAAGATATTGAGTTACGTGACGAAAATATTTATCGAACCATCTTTCAGGCAGACAGCATTCCAAACAGTATCCGCAGAGCAGGTTTTGGTGGTGTAAATCGCTACAAACACCTTGAAAGTATGGACAATGCCGAAATGGTTATTTCAACTGCAAAACGCTTGGATATAGTAATGAAACAACTGTATGTACAATCGACTTCTTTTGATGAGGTTATCTCTTTGGCCAAACGAAAGGAAGAAATGTTACGATGTACACCGGCTATTATGCCCATTTCGAATCGAGATTTAACACGAACAGCATCTGGTTGGGGATATAGATTACATCCAATATATAAAGACAGACGTTTTCATTGGGGAATGGATTTTTCTGCACCTATAGGTACTGATATTTATGCCACTGCCGATGGTAAAATAACGAAGATAACTACCGAAAAAACCGGGTACGGGAAACGAATTGAAGTTGATCATGGCTTTGGTTATAAGACGCTTTATGCTCACCTTGATAATTTTAATGTGAAGAAGGGTCAAAAGGTAAAGCGTGGTGACGTAATTGGCTATGTTGGTAATACAGGAGGAAGTACCGCTCCACACCTGCATTACGAAGTACATGTGAAAGGCAAAAAAGTGAATCCGCATCATTATTATTTCCAGGAGGATTTTACGGCCGAACAATATGATAAGATGATTCAGATTTCATCTAACTCCAACCAGACTTTCGACTAAGGATAATATTGATTGAAATAACAAAAGGTGGCTTATTGGCCACCTTTCTTGTTTTATGTCCTTTCTGTTATGTATTGATATAAAGTTGTAATCTTCATAACCAGATCTCAACGTATAATAAAAACCTTCATCTCGTTTGAGATGAAGGTTATTATTGAAAAAACTTATTCTTATCGTACAACCAATTTTGCCTTTTGTCTGCTGTTATTACCTTCTATTACCAGGATATAAATTCCCGGGTTTAACGCAGGTACATTAACTGACACGCCAGTTGTTCCACTAGACAAGTCATTTACCGAATATTGTTTCATTACCTGACCATTAATGTTGTAAATGGTAATTCGTAAAATTGAACCTGCCTGTTCTTTAGGAACATTCACAGTTATCTGTTGGCCTTTGTTAACCGGATTAGGATATACCATTAATTTGCTCGCTGTTGGTTGTTTGATATCTGTTGATGATTCTCCCATTTTAAGAGGTGCAATAGGGGATTCGAATGAAGTTGA
>JAKSCY010000448.1 GCA_022360355.1 Chlorobiales bacterium | reverse complement strand
CCGAAGTAGTCCGTTACCAAGAGCGTACTGGTCTTGCGACTCCCAGCTGGTCTTTGGGGACCCAAGAACACCTTACGTTTACCACCGAGATAGCCCACATAGTTCCAATAGAAGCAGTAGTTGCCGTCTAAGGTATCGAGACTCATGGGGGTGTCCGGATTGTCCCAGTTGTCCCCCTGAGCCCAGGCGTCTTCCAGATAACGGAAGGGAGCGGGGGCTTGGGGACAGACCATGGACTTGGGTTTGTCGACATAGCTACCCAGAAAGGAACTGACCGAACGCGATCGCCCTAACATGGGCAGGTCGTCAGCTGCGAGCTTATTCGGATTGGACCAGTTCCAGCGGTCTGTGAAACCGACCTTGGCCACCGAAGTGGGATACCGATCGTCATTGTCATCTGCGAAGAAATTGACGGCAGCAACGATCTGCCGCTTGTTGTTCATGCTTTGGAGGGCCCTGGCCTTGGTGCGCACGGAGTTAAAGGTGGGTACACCGATACTAAGGAGCAGTGCAATGATGGAAATTACCACCAACAGCTCGATCAGCGTAAAAGCTGCTCTTTCCCGCCCCCATGCGTTATGGAGCTGTTTTGCAGCGATTTCTAGTTTCCCTTCCGTAAAGCCTGCATTCAGCCTGCTTGCTTGCTAGTTATAGTCCTATTATATCACCACGGCCTGATTTTAATACACCTTCTTCGATATTTGAGTTCAATTCTTCAATAAAATCTAACTCAAGTTCAGGGATGGTGAAGATCACGTTTTTCAGCCAGGGAGCCAGTATACCGGTTCTGGAGTCGGCACTAAATCCTTCGCTGGCCTTACTCGCGTAAGGTGTTCCGCCATAAGCACCTATGTTAATCCGGCTGCCGTGGGGGATGGCCTCGTTTTCCGAGCTTGAGGCTGCTTGTCCAGCATCGATGCAGGAACTGTGCTGGAAATCCGAGGTCCAGTCGCCCAACTGGGGGCTGTAACGCCCTCCAATGGACTGTAGATGGTAATCCCCGATTTCAGCGTTTACGAACAATGGATCCTGGGAGATGCTGCCTGTGCCCTGCACATTGCTGGGGACGCAGCTGTAGTCCAAAGAGCAGCCGAATTGACACCAGACGTCAAAGTTGCTGTTTGCCCAGATGATAGAGTTTGTTACCCAAGGTACTGGAAGATCGCGAATAACGAGACCGCTCTCATTACCAGCCAGTGTCAGATTGGTGAGAGTTGGTTGCGAATACTGACTTTCAATTGCATATTTTGAACCTGTAATTATAAGATTCCGCAAGATAGTGTCAGGGCCCTGCTGATCATAGAAGCCAAAAGCCACAAGGCTACTACCAGAATTGATCACAGGGGGATCTGTGGCCCCTTGGACTGTGATAGCTCTATCCGGCATAATAATTGCCTCGTTATAGACACCTGGCCAAATAAGAATAGCATCTCCATTATTAACAATCTCTGTAACACGTTTGAAATCTCCGCGGCTTGGGGACAGCACTGTCAGGAATACATATTGGCGGGTCATCGGGTCACGCATTGTCGGATTTTTCTTGGCCATTTCATAGAATATCTT
>JAKSCY010000619.1 GCA_022360355.1 Chlorobiales bacterium | reverse complement strand
GTCAGCGGATAGCGGGCTTTCGGAAACATATAGAATAACTCCTCTTCCGACCGGGGAAACGTGCAGATACTTTCCAGATCCCTGTCCTCCAATGGCCTATGGGTGAACATGTCACTCTCTGCCTTCCGGTTTGGGCCGCCACTCCTGCCCGGCTGTCCACCCTTCAGATGCCGAGCTGATACAGTCATACCTTGGGATATAAGGCTTTATGTCGAGAAGTGGAGTCCCATCAAGCATATCAGGCCCCTCGACCACAAGAACATTTCCTTTACGGCTGAAAAGTTTGACAATCGAAAAGCCGATCCCGTTTGGTCTGCATGGATGTCTCGACGCATAAATACCACGCGGTGCGTCCCCCAGAAAAGTAGGCCGTACAAGATCGATCTTTCCCGCCCTGTCAAAAAGATAGAGCAGATAAATGTGGGAAAACGTTTCAATATCCTTCAAGCCGGGCTCATATTCTCTGAACACTTCAACATGCCCTGTAGAAGCAGAAGAAAAGAGCGGTTGAATGGGACACTCCTCTTTGGTCTTGTACGACGTGTGAATGATGCCTATAGGTTCCATGTTTCATGGTTTATGGAACAAATATACCGCACTATTGCTTTACAGCATAATAACTATACATCGAAGGCGGTTAAAGGGCACCTCTATTAATTGTCGTGAGCAACCTGAGTTCAAGGCGAACGGAGCCAGAGATACCGGAGTGTACACAGAGTACATGAGGATTTCGAGTACCGCCCAACGAAGTATTCGGGTCGCGTAACAAATTAATAGTTGTGCCCTACAACACCTTGACGACAAAATAGACCCCGGTCAGAATCATGATCAGACTGGCGAGCTTGTAAAGCCTGTCGCGGGCTTTTGCACCGAAGTAATTGATAACCCTGCCGACAAGAAGAAGCGCAGGAGCTGTGCCGAGCCCGAAGAATAGCAGCATGGAAGCTCCCTGAAGCATGCCCGCCAGGTGGTTGTCCGCATCCATGGCCGCCCTCGCCGCAGCAAGCAGGGCTGTGTAGGTCAGGCCGCAGGGAAGAAATCCAAGCACAATACCCATGGGATAATAGGTTCCGGCAGTGCGAGGTCCTTTGAACAGCTCCATGGTTTTCTGAATGGTTGATGACAACCAGGAACTGCTTTTGGAGGGTCTCCTTACCGGCATCCATCCACCAATCGCAATGCCCATGACGATGATCGAGATTCCAGCCAGTACCATGATTGCGGTCTGTATTTTCTCGATTGAAGAAGTAAGAACAAGAAATGACCCGGTCAGTCCGACAACCGCACCCATGAACATGTAG
>JAKSCY010000260.1 GCA_022360355.1 Chlorobiales bacterium | reverse complement strand
CGTCTTCTTGAGTTTCCGCAGCACCCGCCGGCCGGCGGGATCGCTCTCCATGGCCGCCAGGATCTCCCTGACGGCCCGGATCGCGCCGTCGCCGAGGCCGTTTCGCGCGATCACGATCTGCCGCGGCACCATCGCCGTCTCCGCCACCACCCTGAACCCCTCCAGCGCCTCCGGCGGGAGCCCGTGGTACTGGTGGCTGCCGATGGCGCCGGCGTGGGCCTTTCCGGCCAGCACCCACTGAACGGTGTTCTGGTCGTCACCGCTGAAAATCCAGTTGATGTTCGCCGGTGAAAGCGCCTCGGACAGGTGGCGGATCCTGGTGAGGCCGAGGCCGCTCTTGCGGATGTGGGCCACGGGAAGCATGAAGCCGGAGGTGGACGCCCGCTCCTCCAGCGCGACGATCTTTCCCCTGATATCCCCGAGCTCCGCGATGCCCCCGTCTTTCAGGGCGAAGATGACCGAGCCGTACTCGGCCACGCCGTTTTTCCACCGCCGCAGGATCGGCGTCGTGTCGGTCCTTGCGTGCACCATCATGGCCGGGTAGGGGCTGTCCATGTAGATATCCACCCTCCCCTCCCGGAACAGGGCCACGAGGCCGGGAATATCGCGCGCGATGCGCACCTCTCCCGAGGCGATGCCATACGCCCCCAGCCTTTCGGCCACATAGTCGGCCAAGGGCTTGAACTGCCGAACCTTCTTCACAGGCTCATCGGAAATGTCGCAGAATACGATGGTGTTTCGCGTCGTTGCCGCCCCTCCCCACGCCGCGCCGGACCAGAGGCAGAGTAATACCAACGTCACCGATAGGGGGTTGAGCATGATTCCTCCCTGGTTTTTTATCCGGCAATTAACGACAACTGCTTCCGGGACTCGCCCGTCCGGCAAAACGGATGGAACCCTATCCGACTGTTCGACCGGTCGACTGCCGGGACAGCAACTGGCCATCGCCAGGCCGCAAACGGACAACTGGCCGACTACAGGGGGAGATATCCCCCTATCTTCTCACCGACATCGT
>JAKSCY010000067.1 GCA_022360355.1 Chlorobiales bacterium | reverse complement strand
CGGGCTATAAAAGACGGAATGCATGTTATTGCATTGGACAACCTGCTTACAGGTAACATCAAAAACCTGGAGCATCTTTTGGACAAATTGATCGAATGGCGACGTTATCGCACCGGGGAAGTTACTCCAAATTATATGGATATCAGATTGGGAGTGCTTACGGATCCTGTGCAGACAGTCTACGATGAGCGGGCTGCAGAAAAGGGAATTCAGTTCAATAAGTATTGCCCAAATTCCGACTTCTTCATCCGAACGGATCCGGACCGGGTTCGCCGGCTGCTGAGATTGCTGCTGGACCATGCTTTCGACATTGATGACGTTTGCAGTGTGGAATTTACCGCTTCTGTCGATACCAGCACGCTTCAATTCACCATTGCGGGAGAAACTGAAACAGGCGAGGAGATGCGCACAAACGCAGAGGGCGGGGATGGCTTCGAACAGAAATCAGATCGCAAAGGAAAGGGACGCTCAAGAACAGAAATTCCGATAAAGTTACCTCTTGCAAGGAATATTGTAGATTTGCTTGGCGGTAAGCTTACCGTCAGCTCAGCCGGCAGCCAGGGAACCAGTTTCAGTGTGATATTACCGATCAAATCCCATTAACCGGGATTATTCATCCGAATTAACGAACTAATATGTAATGTGAACCGCGTTTTGACTGTCTCCGGAACGCGGTTTTTTGATGAAAGCCGTTTCACTGAAATCGCCGAATTCTGTTAACCAGCCCGGTCTGATTCCTTATGAAAATGTCATTTGTCGCACTGGATCCAATAATACTTGGCAAGCGGCCTACAGCTTACTTGACATCGCGACTACGCACTGGCTAAACTTCCTGATTCAGGCTCATGGCCAAAGGAATTTCGGGCCCGTAGCTCAATTGGCAGAGCCGCCGGCTCATAACCGGCTGGTTTCAGGTTCGAGTCCTGACGGGCCCACCAGTGTTTCGAGGAGAAATTAACGATGGTCTCTCGTGCTCAATGTGAACGAGCAAACAGTTCGCGAGAGGGCGGAGTATCGGTTTATCAGGAAATGGGAGGGCGTCGGAAACGACGCCCTTAGTTGTTATGGCGGAAGAAAATCCAAAAGTAACGTTGGAACTGCTGGCTCGCCTGCTATCGGGCTGAGCTGCTACTGAGAAGGCCGTGTGTCGATGAGGCCGGGAATCGTCTGGGCGCCCAGCGTGGTGAAGTACCGCCACACGGCGGGCTCGAGCGTCGTGAAGTCGAACTCGAAAGAACCGCCGGGTGGAATCTCGCCGCTCTCGAAAACACGGACCCGCT
>JAKSCY010000280.1 GCA_022360355.1 Chlorobiales bacterium | reverse complement strand
GGACTATGCAGAAATCAATGCAAACCGATACGCTTACATGTTGGAAGGGGCCGACAAGGACTGGATTGCGGCGGGAACGCGCCGGTCAGCAAGTTACATCCAGGTAAATCCCGGTGATTATGTTTTCAGAGTCAAAGGCACGAACAACGATGGTGTCTGGAACGAAGAAGGGGCTTCAGTGCGTGTCAGGATACTCCCGCCATTCTGGATGACAGCACAGTTTCAAATCCTTATGGCTATTGTCGGGATTGCCGCCTTGATCACCGTTTACAAATTAAGAACTCGTTCCATAAAGCGGCAGAGAAACATCCTGCAGCGCGAAGTTGATGAAAGGAAAGTAGCGGAGAGCAAGCTGCTGTCGAATCAACAAAGACTGAGAAAGCTCGCTTCCGAGCTGACACTGGCCGAGGAAAGGGAGCGACGACGAATTGCTGAAGGTTTACACGACCAGATCGGGCAGAACCTCGCTTTTACAAAACGCCGTCTTAGTTCTCTTGGTAAGGAATCAAAAGACAAACTCGTGTCCAAATCGTTGGAACCAGTGATCAATCTGATCGGCGAAACGATCAACGATACCCGTTCTTTGACCCTCGAAATAAGTCCGCCGATTCTCTATCAACTTGGACTGAAATCCGCATTAAAATGGTTGGTGGAACACTTCAAGAACCAGCATGGCATTCCGGCGAAATTCAAGGATGATGGACTTACAAAACCGCTTGACGAAAATCTACCGGTGCTTCTGTTCCAGTCCGCGCGGGAATTGTTGTTCAATGTTATCAAGCATGCAAAAGCGAATCATCTTGAGGTATCGATGAGTCGAATGGATGATAATATCTGTATCTCGATAACGGATGACGGGGTCGGATTCGATGCCGAGACATTATCGGATGAATGGAAACCAGGAAGCGGTTTCGGCATTTTCAGTATCCAGGAACGTCTGAACCCGTTTGGAGGAAAGCTTGTTATCAGATCCAAACCTGGTGAGGGGACAACCTCAACACTTTTTGCTCCATTGGATACAGCTCATGCTGAATTGGAAGAGTAATGAAAACACGAATTTTACTTGTTGATGACCACAAGATAGTGCGGGAAGGGCTGCGAGCATTGCTCGATAGCCAGGATGAGTTCGAGGTTATTTCAGAAGCAAGCGACGGTAGGACTGCCGTTCGTCTGGCTCTTGAAAAGAAACCGGATATTGTGCTCATGGATATTGCCATGCCTCAACTCAATGGCATTGAAGCGACACGGCAGATAGTTTCCGCGAAAAGCAGTAGCAAGGTCATAGCCCTTTCCATGCATTTGGATAAAGAATGGGTTTCTGAAGTGTTTCTCGCGGGCGCTTCCGGGTATCTTCTCAAAGACTGCGAGTTTGAGGAGCTGAAACGTGCCATAAAAACGGTTTTGCTGAACAGATATTATCTGTCACCAGATGTGGCCGATGATGTGATCAAAGACTATATAGGTGCCCGACTTGAGCGGATTGCCGGAGCTCCGACGCTGAGCG
>JAKSCY010000298.1 GCA_022360355.1 Chlorobiales bacterium | reverse complement strand
TGTCGAATCATTAGCGTGTGCAACGCCTGTAGTTTGTTTTCGTATTGGCGGAAATGATAACATGGTGGAACACAAGTTTAACGGTTATCTGGCTGAACCGTACGAATCAAATGACCTTGCTCGTGGTATTAGCTGGTGCACTGGGAATAAAGAACGCCTGTTGGAGCTGGGAATTAATGGGCGACAAAAAGTTGAAAAAACCTTTTCACCAGATAAAGTAGCACAAGAACATTTGGATTTATACAAAGAAATGTTGGTAAAACAATGATTAACCTATCGCGCATAATAGATTATACTTTGGTTTATCTGCTGGTGGCATTCTCTGGTATACCATTCTTTTATCGTTCGCGTATAGAGGTGTTGATCGTTTGTTTGTTGATTCCGTTATCAGTTTTTGTTTATCGAAAACGAAAGATTGACAAAGCGATTATATATTATCTGCTGATAGCTTTAGCTGTTCAGCTAGGGCAAACACTAAAATTCTATGATTTACCACTAAAAACATTTATAGGCCTTCATATTAGAATTGCTTTCGCTTATTTGGTTATCAGGTCGGTTGGAGTGAAGCTGATAAATAATTACATACAAATACTGGTCATTTCAGTTATTATCAGCTTGTTCTTTTATTTGAGCTCTTATGTCTCTGCTTTCGAACAGGCCCTTATAAATATATCATCCTATTTCAAACACCCGTTTCTAAAAGAAGGATCTTACCGGATTCCTGACAATATTATTGTTTATACGATTAATACAATTGGAGAGGGTTTAGTTGCACTCAAACGGAATTCAGGCCCCTTTTGGGAACCTGCAGCTTTTGCCGGTTTTATAAGTGTTGCTTTGTTATTTAATGTGATAAAAAATGGCACATTGTTTAATAAAACAAACAACTGGCTAATGATTGGAATGATTTCTACCTTCTCAACAACAGGACTTATTGTATTACTATTCATCATTATAGGCTTCTATCTTGTTCAGGGGAGTGCGTTCAAACGCCTTATAATGGTTCCGTTACTTATTCTTGCGGGTGCCTATTTATTTGTCAATGTAGGATTTCTTGGGGAAAAAGTGATCAGTAAAATGTCCTATACCAGTCAAACCTATAATACGCGTTTTAAGAGTGCAATGCTTGATTTTAATGACTTTTTCAGAAGTCCGTTTGTAGGAGTAGGGCGTTCGGATACAATGCGTTTTCAAGATAGTCAGGATGACCGGCAACGACATCGAAACAATGGTGTAACTGATTTTCTGGCAATATATGGTTTGCCAATATTTCTATTGTATTTCGCATTGTTATATCGCGGATTTCAAACATACTCAAATGTGTACGGTAGCAACAAGTTTTTTAGC
>JAKSCY010000228.1 GCA_022360355.1 Chlorobiales bacterium | reverse complement strand
GGGTCTCCCAGCACAAGATCAAGCAGAAAAGCAGCGATGAGCTGTAGTTCCGGGAAAACGTTCATCTCACAACCGTATCAATTTTTTCCCCTGCGAACATAAGCTGTTCAAGCAAATAATCGTTTTCTTCCGGCTTACGAATCGCGAAACGGAAATAGTTGTCAGACAAACCGGGAAAATTTCGGCAGTCACGAACATGGATTTTCCTTTTGATGAGATATTTCAAAAGACCGTCAAGACCTGACCTGCCATTCCACTGAGCAAGAAAAAAGTTTGCGGCATGCCCTTTCAGGGAAATCCCGGGGACCTTCTTAAGCCGTTTAAAAATCTTTGCTCGTTCGGAAGCAATCATCGCTCGAACTTCACGCTCATAGTCATCGCACCCGAGAAGACCCCTTGCTACACGCTCGGCAACAACATTGACTGTCCAGGGCTCCTTGTATCCCAAGAGAACCCGAATAACATCAGGATGGGCAATTACCGCACCGAGACGCAACCCCGGCAACGCATAAAACTTGGTGAGAGAATGAACAACAATGACATTTTTCAACGCTCTGACTTCTCTCATCAGCGACGAACCGGGAAAATCGTCTACAAACTGGATAAAGGCCTCGTCCATAACAAACCACTTATCGTGGAAGCGGCTTGCAAGCGCCAGAAAGGTCTCTTTCGGAAACCTCGTCCCTGTAGGATTGTTCGGATTGGCTGCAATAAAAGCATCAGTTCCATGCAGGTTTTCAACAATCGTATCAATACAGGGCAAAGCAAACTGATTGTGCTCTTCCAGGCTCAAATAGGTAACGCTTCCTCCTGTAATCCTGCAGGCTCTCTCATAGTCGAAAAATGAAGGGGCAAGCACCAAGGCTTTTTTTATCTTCAATGCCCTTGGAAGAAGATAGATCCCCTCAATGGCCCCGTTAACAGGCAACACTGTCTCACTATCCAGATTAAATCTCGCGGAATAGAAACCCCTTATTCCCTCCCCGTCGATCGATGGATACTTTTGCACACCGAAAGTCTCGAGCGATGCAGTCGTGACCGGCGGGGACAAAGGACTGACGTTAACACTGAAATCAAGAAGCCCGTCTCCGTCAAAACCGAACCTCCGTTCAGGCGCTCCTCCATGCTCATGGAAATAAAGATTGTCTCTGGCCATAGTTACACAGACCTAATTCCACCCTCTATAATCCTGTACACCGCTTCCATATCAAGATGTTTCTCAAAATGATCTGCAAGCTTTTCATACTCATGATTCTTGTCCGGCATGGAACCATTGGAAACAAACTGCGGCCTCAACAAACGAAGGAACCATTCCCTGAAATCCTTTCCGTCAAAAATGCCGTGAAAGTAGGTGCCCAAAACTTTTCCGTCAAGACTCATGACCCCATCGTTGTCACCGGCTGGAACATTGTTCCTGAACGACACCTGAAGCAGAGGATATCCTTCTCCAACGAGTCGGCTCTCCCCCATATGTATTTCATAGCCCTCGACTTTTATGGCCTCGTCGAGCAAACATCCCCTTGAATTGAACAGTTTTTTCTTTTGCCGAAGCACTGTTTCTACAGGAAGAAAGCCAAGCGCGGATGACTCACCGGCAGGCCCTTCGATACTGTCGGGGTCTGCTATCACCGTCCCAAGCATCTGGTAACCGCCGCAAATTCCCATTATAATTTTCCCGCTCGACCGGAATTCTTTCAGCCTTTTGTCCCACCCGCAGGAAAAGATCCAGTCGAGATCCCCGCGCACATTTTTAGATCCGGGAAGAATGACCGCCTGATAATCGTTCAAGTTTTTGGGGTAATGGAGGTAATGAACCTCTACATCGTCGTGAGAATCGAGTATAGCAAAATCGGTAAAGTTCGAAATATGTGGAAAATAGATTATTGCAATGCTGATCTTACCTGGATCGGGAGAATCGACAGGGTCGACAACGGCCTGAAGGGGCACCGCATCTTCGGCATCAATGGCAATTCCTCTGAAATATGGTATAACACCGAGCACAGGAATACCGGCAAGTTCCTCGATAATGCGGATACCGTCGTCGAACAGGGTTGCATCCCCCCTGAAACGGTTGACGATAACACCTTTTACAAACGCCTTGTCCTCAGGGGGAATCACCGAAAGTGTCCCGGCAACCTGGGCGAAAACGCCGCCCCTGTCGATATCCGCCACGAGTATGACAACCGCATCGGCTTGTTTTGCCGTCTTGAAATTCACAAAATCGCGTTCGTAAAGATTCATCTCGGCGCATGATCCCGCACCTTCGATCACCAGCAGTTCATGCCGGCTCCGAAGCTTTGCAAGGCTGTCAAACGCTTCTTCAGCCCAGATTTCAGTGTTGCCGAAATAATCGCGTGCTGAACGGTTTGCGACAGCTTTCCCTTTCAACACTACCTGCGCACCCGTATCGGTATTGGGCTTCAGCAGCACAGGGTTCATATCGGCGGTCGGAATGACCCGGGCGGCTTCGGCCTGAACAATCTGAGCACGGCCTATTTCCAGACCATCCGGAGTAACGCCCGAGTTATTGGACATGTTCTGCGCTTTGAAGGGTGCCACATCGAGGCCTGCATTACTGAAAATGCGGCACAGGGCGGTTGCCACTATGCTTTTTCCAACGTCAGATGCAGTACCGAAAACTGCAAGATTTCTCATAGCAAACAATTATTCAACCACTGAATAAAAACATGACCACGTTGAAACAACAGAAGCTGACCCTGCTGTTTGCCGGCCAGCTTCTGTATGTTTATTCTAAAAGAATAACATTTTTCGTCACCATCAGGAACAGCACCCTGAACCACTGATGCATGATGCCATTCAGATATCAAACCGTAATCCCAGGGTAAACGCCCTGCCCGGCATCGGGAATCCCAAAACATACTCATAGTTTCTGTCAAACAGGTTCTCAACGCTGCCTCTTACAGTAACACTTGAAGATTTCGAATTCCCGAGCGGGAATTTTTTGGCAAGCGACATGCTCGCAACGTAGAAACCACCTTTGGTTACATTTTTGGCTGGCCAGGAACTCCAGTCCTGAACCTCGGTTTCACCGAAATAAGCCAGGTTGAACATTCCGCTGAACCCGTTGGCGTCCCGCAGCCTGACACCTGTCGAAAGGTTCCATTCAGGAATATAGCGGATAACCTCATCGGGACTGCCATCGTCAAAGTGCTTGTCATACTCCGTGAGATACGTACCTGATGCATATGGCTCCATAAAGAACCGGCTGCCGGCAAGGGAAACAGGGAAAACATAGGATATCTCGCCCTCTATACCGGTAACCGTCGCACTGTCCTGATTTTTCCAGGACAACACATCAGGTGCAATCTCCACCTGCTCGATAAAGTTATCATATTCGGTCGTGAACACTGTCAATGATGAGGTAAACCCGTCAACACTGACCTCTATACCACCATCGACAGTATAACTTTCTTCCGGTTCGAGATCCGGGTTTCCCATATAATGCTTTGTTCCCGACCAGCCGTCAACAACGTAGTCAGCCGCAAGTTCCTGTGCATCAGGTATCTGGAAACCTTCGCCATATGATGCGCGAAGCTTGACATTATCGGAAACATGATACGCTATCCCAAAACTCTTCACAAAACTGTCCGAATCCTCCGATGTTTCAGGAGTGGTTTCGTCCCTGTTGTACTTTACCGTGTAGTCGTCATACCTCAATCCCGCCGTCAGCACCAGACGCTGATCGAATAACAAACCTTTTACCAATGCAAAATAACCCATGTCGTCGTACTCGGACTCACGAGGGGTATACTCGTTTTGCTCAAGATCATAGTTCATCCAGTCAACACCTGTTGTCACTGTAAAATTCTTTTCAACATAACTGACCTGGGCCTGTGCACCTTGCTGGTCGGTAGATTTCTTGAAGGGAATTCCATCATCCCAGAATGTAGGATTGCTTCCCGTCGGATCATACGACGCATCCTTGTCTTCACCAACAAAATAGCGCGCCATCCAGGCAAAACGATCGTCAGCCGTTTTCCCGGTATAATTGACATCAATGGAGCGGTTACTGGTTTTCTTGTAGTCGTCGCGGTCGTTATTTGCAAGTTCATCAGGAGTCCCCGCCCTGTCAACCTCGAAGTGCGTGTAAGTCAGTCCGATCCTGTTTCCCGGATAAAACTCGTAACCAAGATTGACACTTCCGCGAATATCATCATCATATCCTGTATTAAAATACTTCTTGCCTTCACCGGTTTTATAGTCACCCATGTTGGCTATGGAAACCGTGGCAGAGTAGTCAAAATCACCAAGGGTACCGGCTACACCACCGGTTGTTTTTTTATAATCAAACGTTCCGACTTCCTGTTCGGCAAAAAAAGAAGGCTTCCCTTCACCTTTTCTTGTTATGACATTGATTACCCCACCTATCGCCGCCGAGCCATACTGTACAGCGCCAGGCCCTCTTATGATCTCGACTTTCTCGACATTGTCCGTCATGAGCTTTGCAAGGTTCCCGGTACCGGCCCTCCTCCCATCAATCAGAATGAGAATCTTGCCTCTCAGGTCGTTACCGTGGGAATCACTTCTGAATCCACGGATACCTACGGAAGTCAATACTCCCGGATATTTCTGAATATGACCGATACTCTGCTCGGCAAGCAGTTCACCAAGATCTTGTGCCGGGGAATCCTCAATCTGCTTCCTGGTAATTACAGTCACGTTTGTCGTGACATCCTTTTTCGGCTCTTCAAGCCTGCTGGCGGTTACCACAACCTCTTTACCGGTATGGTTCATGGTTTGCGAAGTGTCCGGTGACACCTCAGCCTTAACCACACCTGTTGCGAGCATGCCTGCCGCAACACATAAAACAAATTGTTTTTTCATTGTGCAATCATGTTTAATTCTTAAAAAAAACTGAACATGACTGGAGTTATACGCATGGAGCAAATGCAAAGAAGGATTTCAATTTCTGTTCAGGAAAAAACTCCAAAAACTTTTGGAGAAGCACTAAAACCAAACTTCTCAAAGAATACAAATCCTGAATGAAAAGAAACCGCATTGCCTGACTATAACCCGTAGTCGTGTTGTGCAATAGCGTCACTGGCAGGTCTCCTGACTTTAAACGGATACATCCGTCACGATCTTCCCGTGGATTTCCAGGGCGGAAATCATAAACACAGTGATCGTAACGCTTCTGCTCATGCACCATGAGGCCATGCTGCATTATGCAAAAGTTACCGTTGTAACAGTTGCGGGTACAGTGTACGAATCTCGCGTACTTCCCTATTCTCCGGCTTTCAAACCGGCACCAGTTATCTATGAAAGAACATTTATGAGTGATTATATAAGCATTTTTCACCTGCAAACAAAGCAGTTTGTTACTCACTACCCCTTGGCATTTTCCATTTTCTTTTCCAGTTTTCAACGTCTTTGCGCGTAATAACATCGATGCGTTCGCTCCGGCATTCTTCTTCAACATCCCCTTCAAGGCCCAGGGCTGCCGTACGTACTTTTTCAAGCAGATCTTCACGAGCCTCCCAGAGCCTTTACGGTCGTTGACTTGGTCGTCCTTTTCTCCACCTACCACGATACCGCCTATCTTCAGCTCTTCCTGACCGATAATAGCTAAAAACGGGTACAAGCGTGTCTGCATAAACTTTTCAGAAATTATAATTCATACCGATGAACCATTCTCGAGGAGGCGCGTCGTATCCGTCGACATACAGATATTCCTCATCGAGCAGATTATCGATATCAATGTAGAAACGCACCGGTCCGTACTGGTAGTCTGCCCTGACATCCACGACCGTATAAGCAGGAATCGTTTCAGAATTGTCCGAGCGGACATAGACCTGTCCGGTATATTTCACCAATACCCTCAATGAAAAATCCCTGAACGGTCTGATAACGATATCGGTCAATATCGTGTGGAAAGGTTTCGCAGGAAGCCAATAACCGGTCTCTTCATTCAAGGCATGCAGGTAGGTATAAGAAGGGACAATATCAACCCACGAGGATGGCGTCCATTTCAGCGAGGTTTCGACACCCTGGTAAGTAACTTTCCCGAAATTCTCATAGCGCCCCGTGTTGTCAGGCTTCCGGACATAGGTAATCCTGTCCCTGATATTCCGGTGAAACACCGATGCATCGAACGAGAAAACGGAATCAGGCCTGGCCGACAGCGAAAACGCATAATTCATCGCCTTTTCCATCTGAAGAGCCGGATTTGGCTTGGTTACCGAAGATTCGTAATAGCGCTGCCTGAACGTTGGTAGATTACTTGAACGGTTGGCGGTAAATGCAAGGTCATAGTTTTTTCTCGCATAACCGACCCTCAGCTCCGGATTCAGCGTATTATGGAATTTCGAGTAATAATTGGCGCGTATCCCCAGCAAGCATGACCACGGGCTTTCTGTCCACTCGAGCTTTTTTTCAGCGAAAACCCAGGCCCGTTCTTCCCTCGCCGTACTGAAATTAATGCCCGAAGCCCGCTGCCATTCATAGCCGGTTCCGCCGTTGATCTCCCCAAACCATGGGAGGACAAACGGCGCATTGATTTTCTGACCTGCCTTAAGCACCTCGAGTGAAGCATACAGACTCCTGTCAGGGTCCGTCGTAACGGTTTTTGACGATGAATACCAGGTTCTGCCGGTAACTGCTCCGTATTTTTGCCCTAAGAGAAATGAAGAAGCATCAAATTCCTTGCGTGAATTCGGGGTACGCCGTTCCGGGTATCCCCTCAGGCCTTTTTTCTCATCATTGTATTCACCCGAAAGAAAAAGAGAGAATCGGGGTGTAAAACGGTAGTCAACCCTGCCGCTAAGGCGGTTCCTGGTCTTGTCATCGTTAACCGTAAAACCGTCATAGGTTTCATGTCCTGCGGAGAAAGTTGCGGACATGCTGTTTTTTCTGCCCTGGAGATTCAGGGTTGCGCTTCTCTGGCCATTGTTTCCGAAATATCCGCCTGCCGTGCCTCCAAGACGATCTGCGGATTTCGTCGTGATTATGATAACGCCTCCTCCGGTATTGTCGCCGTAGGAAGTGCTGCCGCTCCCTTTGTATACCTCTATTTTCTTAATGGTATCGAGCGAGATCATCGACCATTTGACAGCACCGGAACGGGAAGTAGGGTCGTTGATCGAACGTCCGTCAAGCAGAACCTTGACATTACTCGATCCACGAATCGAAACGGAGGTCTCTCCTGCCTTGACTCCGGGGATACGGTTCATGAGATCGCTGATCTTCATGACATTCATGGCCCGGATTTCCTCTGCGGTTATGATCGTCCTGAACTTCTGCTTGTCGGCGGCAGAGGATGGCTGTTGATGCAAAAGAAGCGCAATCACGGCTGCAACGGCAATCATGAAAAAACGTCTCGGACTCATTCGCTGATCTCCCCTATCTCGCCCTCGGTTTCAAGGTACTCCTTCTGAAGACGCTGTTTCATATCATCGGTTGCGCTCCACATCCCCCGACTTATCGCTTCAAGCAATTTGTCGAGAATGTTCTGGCGGGCGCAGGGATTAACCTCCTGCATTCATTGCTTCATCTCTTCATCAAGAATATATTTCCCGGCTACCCGTTCGTACATCCAGCCCTCGACAACCTCGGCGGTCGCATCCCGTCCAAGGATGACATCCATCATTTTGGAAATATCTCCCGCCCCCTTGTAGCCATGCCGTTTCAGCCCCTCAAGCCACCTGGGGTTGGGCAGACGTGAACGGAAAATATGTTTTGCCAAATGTCATTTCATCTTGCCATACATTCATAGCTCATACTGCTCTTTTGTATGCTGTGTACATGGACAATGTAAAACGCTCAATTCGGGAGCACACCTATGTTGCTCAAAACTCGGCAGCAAGCTGGAGGGTGAAAATATCCTCGCTTGTGTCGTCACTGTTTTCGTTACGGAGGTACTCGGCACCGAGTGAGACCCCTTCATACAGGTCATACGAGACGGTTGCGCCGTACTGGTTATCGACATCATACTCATCCCCTCCACCTACACGGACTGCTAGCGCCAGCGGCGAGGGCGCATCCCAGGCAAGCTCCACATTGTATGCGGCCGGTTTGCTTCCCGCTCTTGTGCCGTCGCTGAATTCTTCAGCCGCTGCCATATACTCGCCGCTCAACTGTACGGAATCGAGCCCGACAACGACATAACCTGAATAGCCGCCAACTAAATCGTCTGTCTCGCCACCGGCAAAATCATCCACCAGGCCGTCGCTGTCGGCAAAGTTGTTGGTATAGGATACTCCGGCTTCACAGGTCAGGTTGCCAAGCTCACCGTTCACGTTCAGGGCACCTACCCAGGTGTTGATATGATCGTCACCGGTTTTCTGGATATCGCCCTTGTAGGCACTGACCAGCGCTTTTACTGCATCCTTATTCCAACCAAGGGCGACCGATGATTTCTGGGTTGTTTCACCGAGATCAAGTGTCAGTGGGTCGGTGATCATTGACGACGAGGGAAACGATCCGATGCTCTGTGCAAAACGACCTGCGTTGATGAAAAACCCTGAGTCACCGGGAGTAATGCTGGCGAATGCTTTATCAACTTCGATGCCGTCGGTTTCGTCTTCTTCGTAGAGAAACAAAATGTGCGCTGAAAACCAGTCGGTGATCCCTGCATCGATGCCCAGTTCCAGTTCAGCAAGAACGATATCGGATGAATCGTCACCATCGGCTTCGCTATACGATGCTTCTACTTCGACCAGACCGCTCAGCTCGATGTTGTCTCCAATCTTTTGCCCGGCATGAGCAGGCAATGCAGGCACCGCTATGCATGCAAGGAGAGCAAGTAGCTTCTTCATATCGAAAAAAAGTGCTGTGTTCAACATAAGGTTATTCCAATTTCATTATTGAGTGGCATATCCTATAAATATCCCCACCTCGAGCAGTGAGAAATATAACCCCAAATCAATAACTTAATTGTCATAAAAAGTTGAACAACCCGG